>NZ_JBLTJC010000459.1:0-7363 GCF_048158785.1 Streptomyces colwelliae
GGGATCGGGAGGCGGGGACGGCGTCGGCGGCTCCTGAAACCGCGGCGGCGGAACGGGCTCCGATACGACCGCCGCCGTGTCGGCGGGTGCCACGTGCCGGGCGAGCCACAGTGCTTCGGCCAGCTCACGCGCGGTCGGTGGAGCGCCCAACGCCCTTAGTCGACGGGCCAGTTCGAGCAGCGGCTCGGTGGAGTCGGAGTCGGTCATCGGGGTGCTCCGGAACGACACGGCACGGCGGCTGTCATCAGCGGCCCCCGTGCTCGCCCTGGTCCAGCGGCCGCATCAGCAGTTCCGCGAGCCGCTGCCGGTCCGCTTCGTTGTCCCGGAGCGTCTGCTGGGTCAGGTAGACGGCGTTGAGGAGTTGGTCGGCGGCGCGCAGGGAGCCGGGGCTGGACTGGAGGAACTGCCGGATCAGGACGTCGTTCCGGTCTCCGTCGGCCGGGCCGAAGTGGGCGCGGACCATCGCGCCGAGGCGCGCGGCACCCCACTCGTCGTCGCGCGGGGACGGCAGGTCGAGGTGGAGGCAGCGGCGCAACAGCGGGGCGGGGAAGTCGCGTTCGCCGTTGCTGGTCAGCACGACGACGGGGAAGGCGCGGCAGCGGATCCGGCCGCGGCGGACCACGGCCCGGCCGCCGTCGTCGGTGAGCACCTCCACCTCCTCCTGGGAGCCGGACAGCCGTTCCAGTTCGGGGACGGCGAACTCGCCCTCCTCCAGCGCGTTCAGCAGGTCGTTCGGCAGGTCGATGTCGCTCTTGTCGAGTTCGTCGACGAGGAGCACGCGGGGGCGCTCGTACGGCAGAAGTGCGGTGCCCAGCGGTCCGAGCCGTAGGTAGCGGCCGATGTCCGCGGTGTGGTCCGTGCCGTCCTGCCGGGCCAGTTGGACGTCCTGGAGGCGGGCGATGGCGTCGTAGGCGTACAGGCCCTCGCGCAGGGTGGTGCGGCTGACGACCGGCCAGTGCAGGACCCGGCCGAGACCGAGTTCGTGGGCGAGGGCGTGGGCGAGGGTGGACTTGCCGGCGCCGGGGTCACCGGTGACCAGCAGGGGGCGGCGCAAGTAGAGGGCGGCGTTGATGAGTTCGAGGTCCTCGGGGCGCCACACCACGTCGAGCGTGCCCCGGGTGCCGAGGCGCCGGGTGGACTCCGTGCCCAGCGGGGGCGGGTCGGCGGCGACGGGTGCGCCGTCGAAGTCCCGCCACGGCGGCGGGGCGGGGAGCCGGCCGATCCCGTCGTGGGGCTCGCCGGTACCCCGGTAGACGAACCAGTCGGGCGCGATGGTCACGGTGCCTCCGGTCGGGGCGAACGTCGAAGGAAGGACGAGGTCAGGGCGAGCTGAGGCGGCCGGTGGGCAGGGGTCGGCGCGGGTCGTCGTACATGAGGGCCAGCGGGTCGGCCCAGTCGGCGTCGGGGTCCTCCTGGCTGATCCGCTCGCGCAGTACCCGGATTTCCTCGGGCAGGGCGGCGGCGCGGCCGGTGTCACCGAGCAACATCGCGGTGCGGCGGTGCAGTTCGTGGCACTCGGTGGAGCACCCGCCGGGGTGCCGGTTGCCGCTGCTCCACAGGGCGAGCCCGTAGCCGAAGCCGATCAGCCGGCGCAGGGCCGGGATGCTGTCGGCGGCCGGGCGACACAGCACGGGCACGCCACCGGGGGCCGCCACGTCCAGCTCCGTACCGACGGGGGCCGGGTACGGCGAAGGGGCCAACGGCAGGGCGTGGAGCCCCCATTGGGCCGTGTCCGCCGCGCTCCAGCGCTTCAGCCAGGCCTCCGCCGCCGGGCCGCCGCGCCGCAGGCAGCGCAGGACCACTTGACGGTGGACGCCGAACAGCCGGTCGGCGGGGAGGGGTCGGCTGCTGCGGGCGCGCCGGTGGCAGCGCCACAGGTGGACGTCCAGGTCGAAGTGCTCGACGGGCAGGACGACTTCGAGGCGGGCCGGGTGCTGGTCGGTGTCGAGGTAGTCGAAGGCCTCCTGCAACGGTTCGCTCAGCAGCGCCGGCAGCGCTATGAGCGGGTCACCGTCCGCCGAGTCGCTCTGGCCCGCCGGGCGCGCGGAACCGACGCCGTCGGACCAGGTCCACACCCGCCAGTGGAAACGGCTGTCGGGATGGTTCACGTCCGGCCGCAGCTCGACGGCGACCGCCGGGTCCGCGTGGTCGGCGTGGACCTTGCGGGGCGCGGGTCCGGTGCGGGTCAGCAGGGCCCGGTAGCGGCCGGGGAGCCGCTCGGCGCGCGCCCGCACCCAGTGGCGCAGCGCGCCCGAGCGCTCGGGCAGTCGGCGGGCCACGAGCTGGAGGTAGTGCAGGAACGCGATGTCGTCGCCGTCGGCGCTCTCGTACAGCCACCCGTGGCCGTCCCGCCAGTCGCGGGGCGGGGCGGTGCCGGGCCACACGGGATCGTCCTCGCCGAGTACCTGTCCGATGACGGAGACGAGGTCGGCGGTGGAGGCGGGCGGCGGGAGCTCGGCGAGCAGGGCGGAGGCCGCCGCGCTGTCACGCGCGGTCCACCGGCGTTCCCCGCCGCCTCCCAGCCCCTCCTGGACGGCCACCCAGGACGAGGATCTCGTGGCCTGCTCCTGGTGCCACTGGTCGTGGGCGCGGATCAGCGCCCGGTACGGGTCCGCGCCGAGGCCGTCCTCACCGGCCACGGGCACCGCGGCGTCGAAGCCGCGCAGCGCGGTCACCGCGATGGCGAGTCCGCCGCCGCGCTCCTTCTTGCGCGCCTTGACGACGCCGGCCACGACACCGTGGTCGCGGTCCAGGGCGGGTCCGCCGGACGCGCCGCGCGGGATGTCCGCGCCGCCCAGGGTGAGTCCGTACGGGCCGTCCGTCCCGTTGACCTCGCACTGGCCGCTCCAGTCGCGGGGCACGGCACCCCGGTGGGGCACGTAACGGCCGTGGGCGGTGACGCGGTGGGGTTTGTCGATGCGGTCGCTGAGGCGTACGCAGTGCCGGGAGCGTGCGCCGTCCAGCAGGTGCAGCAGGACGAGGTCCTGCTCCGGGTCGGGTCCGGCGCCCACCCAGTAGGCGGCGCGGGCCCGTGCCTCACCGAGCGCGCCGACCACTCTCAAGGGGGCGGTCTCCTCGCGGTGCCGGTGTGCCAGCAGCACGTGGGCGCAGCTGAGCACCCACTCCGGGGCGACGAAGAATCCGCTGCCCCACTGCGTTCCGCCGGCGTCGTCGGGCCCGAGCCACACAGTGGCATGACTCACCAGGGTGTCGAGTCTGGCCTCCGTCATGGACGGGTCGCCTCCGTCACGGGGCGCTGGGCGGGTCGGCGAGATGCCAGGTCAGCGTGATCGAGAGGGCGGCCTTCGCCTCGCCGTCCGCCAGCATGGCGACGGCTTTGCCCGGTTTCACCACCAGTTCGACACCGAAGGTGGCGCTCACCTCGTCGGGGCGTACGGCCTGGGCCGCGGCGAGAACGGCGGCGCCGACGCCGGTGACCAGTTCGTTGAGCTGGTCGACCCGGGCCGTGAGGTGATCGAGGGCGCCGACGTCCTCGTACGACAGCTCGCTCTCGTCGTACGGGATCTCGTCGGGCTTGAGGACTCCCACCCGTGCCAGCACGACCTGGCCGCCCGGCAGTTCGATCTCCTGGATCTTCCGTTCCATGACATCCCCCCTCCGGCCATTGTGCCCAGTCACGCGCGCGTGAGGTGGTGGTTCGGACGCATTGCCACCCGCATAACCTGGAGGTGTCAGACCCACGCCCCCAGGAGAATCCCCCGTGTACTTCACCGACCGAGGCATCGAAGAGCTCGAAAAGCGACGCGGCGAGGAAGAGGTCACCTTCGAGTGGCTCGCCGAGCAGCTCCGCACCTTCGTCGACCTGAACCCGGACTTCGAGGTCCCGGTGGAACGCCTGGCGACCTGGCTGGCGCGACTGGACGACGAGGACGACGACGAGTAGTTCCTACGACGGTGCCGCCCGCGTGTGTCAGTCGCGCGGGCGGGCGAGGTCGTAGGCGAGTCCCAGCGTTCCGTGCGCCAGGAGCAGCGCCCCCGCGACGATCCAGCCTCCGCTACGGCGTCGTAGGCCCCAGGCCGTGAGCGGGAGGCCCGCCGCCATCTGGGTCAGGGCGACGGCGCGTGCCATGGGAGTGCCGGACCAGGGCATCCAGGGGCCGAGGCGGCTGCTGTCGACCGCGTCGAGTTCCGCGCGGACGGCCTCACGCCAGCCCGACCGCTCGACCTGCCGGGTGTCGGGGCGGACGCGGGCGATCTCCCGGAGGCGGTCGGCGGGTTCGCCCGGGGTGAGGCCGGTGGGGAGGGCCACTCCCGCGCGCGTGAGGACGGCCAGGAGGCCGCGGAGGCGGGCGCGGGCGTCGGCTTCGGGGTCCGGTTTCGTGAGGTGGTCCAGGGACTGCACGTCCAGGACGGGGTCCAGGCCCAGGCGGGCGGCGAAGGTGCGCATGGCCTCGTCCTCGCCTGCCGGGGTGCCGTCGGTGAGCCAGACGTAGCCGACGGGGCGGCGGAAACCGGAGGCCAGGGTGTAGCCCGCGTGGTCCGCGTCCCACCACAGGGCGAGCACCGGCCAGGGGGCGCCGACGGCGAGCGCGGTGGCCCAGCCGGTGAGGACGCGGTCGACCGGTTCCTCGCCGTGCAGCCAGGGCTTGCCCTCGGGGACGAGCACGCTCCAGCCGTCGCCCGCGCTGGTCAGCAGCATGCGTTCGCGGAGCGGGTGGGCCGCCTGGGCGACGGAGTCGGGGTCGGCCCGGCAGAGCAGCAGGGCGCCCGGAGTGGCACCGGTCCGGTGTCTGGCCTGCGACTTCTCCGTGGACATGATCACACGCTAGGGCAATGCACCCATTTCCGCCGGTTGTTCGATGTCCGGTGATCACCGGAACGAGTGTCTTGACTTTCCGCATCCGCGATATATCGTGTTTCTCGGAAGACGCGATATGGCGCGTCGTGTCCCGTCCGGTTAGGCCGAGGAGGTCTGCATCATGTCCGAGTGGTCCGTCGCAGAGCCCAAGAAGCTCACGTTCGACGAGCCCGTGAGCGATCTCCACGTGCGCATCGTCAACGGAACGGTGAACGTCGTGGGGACGGACGAGGGTTCCGCCCGCATGGAGATCTCCGAGATCGACGGGCCGCCCCTGGTGGTGACCCAGACGGACGGCACGCTGATGGTGGCGTACGAGGACCTGCCCTGGAAGGGCTTCCTCAAGTGGCTCGACCGGAAGGGCTGGCGGCGCAGCGCGGTGGTCTCCCTGGCCGTTCCCGCGAGCACCCGGGTCGAGGTCGGGGTGGTCGGCGCCGCGGCCGTCGTCTCCGGGATCAGCGGGCCTTCGGTGGTGCGGGGGGTCACGGGCGACACGACCCTCGTCAGTCTCTCCGGGTCCGTCCGCGCCGAGACGGTCTCCGGGAACCTGGAGGCCCAGGCCGTCACCGGCGACCTCCGCTTCAACTCGGTCTCCGGCGACCTCACCGTCGTCGAGGGCTCGGGCCCCTCGGTGCAAGCCGAGTCCGTGAGCGGCTCCATGATCGTGGACCTCGACCCGGACGGTCCGACCGATGTCCGGCTGACCAACGTCTCGGGCGAGATCGCCATCCGGCTGCCGCATCCGGCGGACGCGGACGTCGAGGCCAACACGGCGAGCGGTTCGATCTCCAACGCCTTCGACGGGCTGCGGGTGCACGGCCAGTGGGGCGCCCACAAGATCACCGGCCGCCTGGGCGCGGGCACCGGAAAGCTCCGCGCGACGACCGTCTCCGGTTCGATCGCCCTGCTGCGCCGCCCGGCGACGGAGGACGAGGACGAGGGCGAGGACGGGCCTTGGGACCGGGACGCGGAGGCGACCGTCTCGGCGACGCAAACCGACAAGACACCCCGGCCCGACCAGACGCCTCGGCCCGACATGACGAAGGGGCCGGACACGTCGGACGCCTCTGCGGACGACACCGCGAGAGGGACGGAACCCGAGGACAGGACCAGGACCCCGGACGCTTCTTCGGACGACGCCACGGGCACCTCCGCCCCCGGCGTGACGGACGACGCTTCCGGCGCCGACCCTGTGGACGGGGCGCAGGGCGGCTCGGGGGACAATTCCGTTTCCGGCCCGGACGGCGCTTCCGGCACCGCCGTAGCCGACGGCACGACCGACAAGAAGGTGCTCTGACATGCCTCCCGTCTTCGCCCACGGCCGCCTCCGCCTCTACCTGCTGAAGCTGCTGGACGAGGCCCCCCGACACGGCTACGAGGTCATCCGCCTCCTGGAGGAGCGCTTCCAGGGGCTGTACGCACCCTCGGCGGGCACCGTCTACCCGCGCCTGTCCAAGCTGGAGGCCGAGGGGCTGGTCACCCACACCACCGAGGGCGGCCGCAAGGTGTACGCCATCACGGACGCCGGCCGTGCCGAACTGGCCGACCGCAGCGGCGAGTTGGCCGACCTGGAGCTGGAGATCCGCGAGTCGGTGGCCGAGCTGGCCGCCGAAATCCGGGCCGACGTCCGGGGCGCGGCGGGCGACCTGCGGCGCGAGATGCGCGCGGCGGCCTCCGAGGCCCGGCAGGGAGCCCGGACCGGGCGGGGCCGACCGGGCGAACACGAAGGCCCCGCCGGGGACTTCACGGACTTCGGTGACAAGGAGTCGTGGCGCGCCGCCAAGGAGGAGATGCGCCGCGCCAAACAGGAGTGGAAGGAACAGGCCCGCCGCGCCAAGGACGAGAGCCGCCGGGCCCGCGAGGAGGCCCAGCAGGCCCGGCGCCAGGCCAAGGAAGCGCAGGCGCGGGCGTGGGCACAGGCCCAGGAGGAGATGCAGCGCATCGGCCGCCAGGTCCAGGAGCACGCACAGGACCACTTCGCACGCGGCGACTGGCCCACGGGCGTACGGGAGAGCCTGACCGAACTGGCCAAGGAGTTCGGCGACTTCGGGAAGGAGTTCGGCAAGGACTTCGGGTTCGGTCGGCCGGCGGCCGGCAAGTCCGCACCGCCGTCGGCACCCGAGTACAGCCAGACCCCGGAGGACTTCCCCGCCGAGTACGAACCGACCTGGGCCCACGAGGACTCCACCGGCGACCCGGCCCGCGACCTGGACCGACTCCTCGACCGCTTCCGGGACGACATCCGTGACGCGGCCCGCGACCGCGGTGTCACCGAGGACCAACTCCGCGACACCCGCCGCCACTTGTCCGCGGCGGCGGCACACATCGGGGCGGTGCTGCGAGGCGGCCACAAGGCCTGATCCGAGCCGCGAACCGCAGGTGGTGCGCCCCGGAACCAACTCCAGGCGCACCACCCCGCACCTGACGGGCAAGTCGCCACGATCCAGTCACTACCAGCAGGTCGACCCGGGGTCGCCACCCTCAACGCGGTCGCGGGCGACTCCTCGCTCGCTCTCGCCGCGATGGTGTTCAAGACCGGTCTGC
>NZ_JBLTJC010000460.1:0-7354 GCF_048158785.1 Streptomyces colwelliae
GGCGAAGAGGTAGAGGGTGCGGGGGGTGGGCGTCATGCGGGTCATCCGATCACGGGGCAACCAGCGTTGATGTGTCGTGACGGCCTAGGCTTCGAGGGGTGATTGAGACCATCGTGTTCGACGTCGGCGAGACGCTCACCCGAGACGACCGGTATTGGGCGTCGTGGGCCGACTGGCTGGGCGTTCCCCGTCATACCGTCTCCGCGCTCGTCGGGGCTGTGGTGGCCAGGGGCCAGGACAATGCGGAGGCGCTCCGTCTTCTTCGACCGGGTATCGACATCGCCGCCGAGTACCGCGCTCGCGAAACGGCTGGCCGAGGCGAGTACCTTGACGAGAGCGACCTCTACGACGACGTCCGCCCGGCCTTGTCCGCGCTTCGCGAACTCGGGGTGCGAGTCGTCGTCGCTGGTAACCAGACCTCCTGCGCCGGTGAGTTGCTGCGTGCCCTCGACCTGCCTGTGGATCTCACCGTCACGTCGGGGGACTGGGGGGTGGCGAAGCCGCAGCCGGAGTTCTTCGCGCGGGTGCTTGAGGTGGCCCAGGCGGCGGCGGACCGGACGGTCTACGTCGGCGACCATCCGGCCAACGACATCTTCCCCGCCAAGCGTGCGGGGCTGCGCGTCGCGCATATCCACCGTGGTCCATGGGGGCATCTATGGGCGGACGACGCCGAGGTCGTGGCGGCGGCGGACTGGCGCATCGACAGTCTTGGCCAGCTCGTGTCGATTGTGGCGGACCGACCGTAGCGTCGCGGCCCCACCAGCTTTGGCCGGTGGGGCCGTTTGCATAAGCGCTGCGTATCGACGCGGGTACGGTTCGGAGCGGACGTCCTCAACTGGAGCCTGTATGAGCGTATTTACGAGTGACGGAGTGGGCAGGCGGATCGCCTATTACCGCAGTGTCGTCCGTCCGAAGATGACGCAGCGACAGCTCGCCGATGCGGCATGCGTCGCTCTCGGAACCATCCGGAAGATCGAACGCGGTGAACGCGGCGTCACGGACGCCACCCTGGAAGCCATCGCGCATGCGTTAGGCGTCGACCCGACCCGGCTGCGGGCCGACCGAGGTCCTGCGCTGAGGGCCGTCCATGATGCGCTGCCCGCGCTTTCCGCTGTGATCGCCGCCTATGACGTGCCTGAAGACGGCCGGACGCGCCCCCTGCACAGCCTGCGCGCGGCCGTGGACGAGGCCGTCCACTGGCGACTGGGCGCTCAATACACGCGCATCGTCCGTACGCTTCCCGATCTGATCGCTGAACTCGCGCGTGCCTACCACCAGCCCTCCGCCCACGAGCGGTCCGAACTGGCCGCCCTCCTGGTCAGTGCCTACCGCTCCGCAGACGCCGCCGCCTACAAGTCCGGGGCCCGTGACCTGTCCGCGCGCCTGGTCGAACTGATGAGGTGGGCCGCTCCCGAGGCTGGAGATCCGCTGCTGTCGGCATCCGTCGCCTATGTCCGCACCGAGACGTTCTTCGCTGCCCACGCCCATGTCCCCGGGCTGCGCGCACTTGAACACGCCCTAGACTCCGCACCCGCCCCCAACGAACTGCCCGAGATCGCGATTCGGGGCGCGCTCCACATGAGGGCCGCGGTCATCGCCGGCCGAGCGCGCGATGCCGCGGTGGCGGCCGACCACCTGAGAGAAGCCCGCGCTTTCGCGGACCAGGTCACCGAGGGCGTGTACTACGGCACCGCGTTCGGCCCCGACTCCGTTCGCATCCACGAGGTGTCCGTCGCGGTCAGTCTGGGCGACGGGCATGCCGATCGCGCGCTCACCATCGCGAACGAGTGGAAACCGCCCCTCGACCTGCCGGCCGAGCGACGTTCCGGGTTCTACATCGAACTCGCCCGTGCCCAGCTCTGGTGCGGCCTCGCCGATGGCGCCTTCGAATCGCTGAAGGCCGCCCGGCGGATCGCCCCACAGCACACCCGCGAGCACCCGTGGGTCCGTGAAGACGCCGCGACGCTACGCCGGTTGAAGCGGGCCGACTCGGAGTCCCTCACCAACTTCGCCGAATGGTGCGCTGCCACCTGAGCGAACCACCCCAACTACCCCTCGCTGGGGTACTTGTGGCCTTCTCGCACCCTCACCATCTGTCGCACGCGCAGAAACCAGCAGATGGGAAACGGGCATGCCCAACCCACTCCCGCTTGTGACCGGGTACGCCACCGAGGAGTACTGACATGTTCGAGACCAGGGACCTTCTAACAACGCGCACAACCTCATCGAGAATGCGGCCGGTCTGCGGAACTGTCGAAGAGTGGCTGGCCTCAGCCCACCCGTCGCCGAGTACCGTGTGTGAAGAGTGGGACAGCATCGCGCAGCTCGCATTGATCCCACTCGGACGCGGCTTCGAGGCCGTCCGCATTCACGAAGACATCGTGCACGGCTTTGCGGGAAGCGACGACTCGGCCACGGTGAGCGCACGTCTCGCCGAGAGCCTCAACGGCGGCCCGGTCATCCGCGACCCCGGATTCCACCGCTACTACGCCCTCGTACCACCTGGCACCGCCGAGGCCTGGCGCACCCCGGTCGCGGAGTGCATTTCTGCGGGCACCTACCTGGGCGTACCGCGAGCCGACCGGGTCGAGTCGAACGGCGGGACGAGGACCTCGTACTGGTCGGTGCCGATGTCTCGGCCGGACGGTCTGTGCACGGCCGCCGACGTGCTGACCCTCGTGCAGGTGGGCCACTGTCCGGCACGCGAGGACGAGTCTTGAGTGCGTCCGCCGACGAGGGGCAGGAACTGTCGGCGGAATGCACGGTCGCCCAACGCCCTCATTACGAGGGGCTCCACGGCGAGTGCCGTCAGACGAAGGACATTCCACTACCAGGGACCACCCACATCCTCCTGCAGTCCCGCTGCGGCTGTTCCTGCCACAGCTCCGACAAACCCGGGGCCTGATCCCGAACCCGCCCTGTACAGGGCCCCATGGCGCTCGCTTCGGGGCAGGGCCGCGCCACACCCAAGTCTCGCTCGCAAGAAGGAGATGTTCATGACCGTCACTCTCGACCACCCCGCAGACACCCGCACCCGGGACCCGCAGGAACTCCTCAACGCCGTCGCCCCGCACATCACCGAACTGACCGTGAACATCTTCGACTCGGGGATGAGCATCTGGGATCGGGAGACAGCCCTGCTGCTACGGGATCACACGATGGTCCGTGACATGGCCGAACGCATTCTGGGCAACGCCGTCATGTACGTGATGGGCTCCATCGAGAACCCGGGCGTACACCTCGGTGTCGGCAAGCTGGTCGACATCAGCGTGCATCAACTCATCCTCGACACGCCCGTCTGGTTCGGCATCTGCCGCCTGTACAACGGCGGCCGGTACAAGCACCACGCCCCGTTCATCCAGCGCCGAAACGACGGCCTGTGCCTGCGCACCGGAGACTTCCTGAAGAGCCAAGGCTGGCCCGTGGACGAGGAGTTGTGGGCCATCGACGGCACGGACTGCTCGCCGTGCGACGACAAGGTTCCGGACAGCTACTGACCGCCCGCTACAGTCGGCCCCCGCTCTGCCGTTCCCTGCGGAGGGCGGGGGCTCCAGTACCCCGACACGACACAGAGGAACGCCGCCGTGCCCGTACCCCACGACATCCCGGCCGAGACCGAACTGTGGGACGCCTACGCAGAGTCGGCCTTCAAGGTCGACGCCGAGCCCGCGTTCTGCTGGACGCAGTACGCCGGTCACGGGCCCGGCCCCGAGTTGCTCGGTGCCCCGCGCAGTGTGTTGGAGATCGGGTGCGGAACCGGTCGGGCGCTTGCCTACCTCGCGCGGCAGGGTGTCAGCGCGCAGGGCGTCGACCTCTCGCCGGTCATGGTCGAGAAGGTGAGCGAGCGGTGGGGCGGCAGCGGGGCGGAGTTCGTGTGCGGTGAGGTTCTGGAGTACCTCGCCTCGTGCGACGACACGTATGACGCGGTCTATTCGATCTTCGGTGCGGCCTGGTTCAGCGACCCGGGCCAGTTGTTTCCTCTCGTCCGGGCGCGATTGAACCCGGGCGGCGTCTTCGTGTTCTCCCAGCCGCCAGCCATCCCCGGTGCGTACGGCCCGCAGGGCATGTACAAGGGGGGCTTCGCGGGGAAGGCCCTGTTCACGTACCGGTACAGCTATCGGCCTGCTGTTTGGGAACGGTTGCTGACTCGGGCCGGGTTCTCGGCGGTTGAGGCGGCTGTTGTTGATGCGCCTGAGGCTGGGCATATTGGGACGTTGATCGTGCGGGGCGAGGCTTAGCGTCAGGCTGCTGCCGTCTCGTGGCTGACGTCGCTTCGCCGCCTGGCACCCCACGACGACTCGGCCGCCGATAAGGAAGTGCGAACAGGTCGCTGTGTAGAGCAATGTCGGCGAGGTCGTCCGTGGCACGAACTGCGACGGTCGCCGACGCTGCGGCAGGCTCACCACCTCCGTGAGGACGGTACCGGCTTCGACGGGTCCGTCCGGTTGCCCTTTGACGGGTTGCAACGGCGGTGCATCGGGCGGGAGTTGTCGCGGTCGAGGAGGTCGCCGCCCTTGGACAGCGGCACGACGTGGTCGACGGTGAACGACAGCGGGTGCTTGGCGTGCAGCTCGTATCCGATGTTGTGGCCGCACCGTGCGCACGGGAGGCGCTGGGCTCGGAGCCAGGCGCAGAACCTGCGGGAGGGGCGCCCGTTGCGTGGGTTGCCGGCCACGGGCGCCTCCTCGGCTACGCCTTGGGCACGGTCCAGGTGACGGGGTCGCGGCCGTCAGGGCCGTAGATGATCCGGTCGGGGCGGGTGCCCTTCGCCATGCTGAACGTGATCTTGCCGCGCAGGCAGGTGCCGGGCTGTACGGCGGTGCCCTCGACGGGGTACTCCGGCTTGGGGATGCCGGCGCCGCTGACGCCGGGTGTCTGGATCCGGGTGTCGTCGGGGTAGCCGAGGGCCCACGGGCTCTGGGCGACCATGACGTTGGTGCTGGTGGCGTCGGCGCAGACCTTGACTTCGAGGATGGCCCAGGTCGGGTCGGGGAAGTCGGCGAGCGCGTCGGGGAGGTCGACCTCGGCGGGCTGGGTGTAGCTGATGACGCTGGTGGTGGCGCTGATGTGGCTGCCGTCGAGGTCGGTGTCCGACCAGTGGCGGCCGGCGCCGATGGCGAGGGCCTTGGGCTTGGCGACCGCCGTCGCGGTGGCCGTGCCGGTGGGCTTGGCGGCCGTTGTGGGCGCCTTGCTGTCGTCGCTGCTGGTGTTGCTGCAGGCGGTGGCGGCCGCGATGAGCAGGGCCGCGCAGGCGGCTGTGCGGGTGTTCATAGTCCCCCCGGGGCGTGCTGATGCTGAGGGTGCATCATGGCGCCCCGTGTGGGGCGATGTGGGGTCGTGTGGCCGTCTTGTGATGTTGAGGTCCGCCGCCCGGCGCTGCACATCCCGTGGGGTCACCTCTACCCCGGCGTCGGCGGCGAACGCTGACACGACGAAGCCCCAGTCGGTGAGCGGTCGGCTGGGGCTTCGTCGTGTGTCTGTGGCGGCTACTTGTTGGGGCCTGACAGGTCGATCCATATCTTCTTGATCTTCCCGCTGACTATCTCCGCGTGCAGCGGTCGTTTCCCATCTGTGCCGTTGCTGGTGGCGGCGTCGACGAACTCCTTGAGTTCGGCGAGTGTGATTGGTCGGCTCTTGCCGTCGAGCATGTGCTGGTGTTGAGGCATGAAGGAAAGGATGGGCTGTGCCGGCTTCTGTGTCACTAGCGCGTCAGGCGGTCTGTGACATGACGAAGGCCCCGCTGGTGTGCGGGGCCTTGGGCGTCTGTAGTGCCGTCTGAGGGCGCAGTTGTTCACCGAGATCGCTCACGTTGTCTGACCTGCGGTCAAGCGGCTGCGCGTCCCTGCCGTCTGGCGAGGGGTGCGGCGACGTCGTCGACGGCGTACCAGGGCTGTCGGGGTCTGCCGCCGGACCGCTTGAGCTGGCCGCGGTGGACGAGCAGCCGGACGCCTCCGAGGCTGATGCCGAGCTGCCTGGCGACCTGGTGCGCGGTGAGGTGGCCGGGCCGGATGATGTGCGGCTCCATGGCTTCATGGTGCTCTGCACGTCTCGTTAATCCGAGCGGCTGTGCGGTCAGGACGGCGATCGTCGGCGGTGTGTCGGGCACCTCTTTACGGTACTGCCAAGTCGCCTGGCCAGACCGGGTGTTGGGCGGCGGCCGTAGGCGTACCGTGTTGGCACGCGATTCGGGGGCAGCGGCACGGGGACGGCACGATGGGCGAGCAGTACGGCGGGGATCACCAGGATTTCCGGGACGGGAAGTTCAACGGGTCCTTCATCGCGAAGAACGTGGAGTACCAGCAGCACGGGCCAGCGCCCACCGCGTTGGATGCCCTGCCTCCGAAGGTGGCCGGGTTCACCGGTCGCCATGACCAACTCGGGGAGTTGCTCGGCGCGTTCGACCCAGCTGGGGGTGAAGCGCCGGGAGCTGTGTTGGTCGCCGCGCTTTCCGGGCTCGGCGGTATCGGCAAGACCGCGCTCGCGGTGGAGGCGGCGCATGAGGCCTGTGGTGAGGGGTGGTTCCCGGGTGGGGTGCTCTTCGTCAATCTCCATGGGTACGACGATGATTGCGTTACGGCGGAACAGGCGCTGGAGACTCTGCTGAGGGGGCTGGGGACGCCTCCGGAGCACATTCCGAACGGGGTTGATGCGCGGGCCGCGCTGTATCGCTCCGTGCTTCGGGCGCGGGAACGGGAGTTGGGGGCCGTGCTGGTCCTGGCCGATAACGCGTCCTCGGCTGAGCAGGTCAGTCCGTTGCTTCCCGGGGGCGGGCAGCACCGGTTGCTCGCCACCTCGCGGCGCAAGTTGCCCCAACTGGGGGCGCGGCTCCTGCCGCTGGGGGAGTTGAGTCCGGAGGAGGCGCGCGACCTCCTGGACCGTGCGTTGCGGATCGCTGCCCCGGCTGATGCGCGGGTGGCGAATGAGAGTGAGGCGGCTGCCGAACTCGCCTTGCTCTGTGGGCATTTGCCCCTGGCTCTTCAGATCGCCGGGGCCTTGCTTGTCCTCGACCGGGACAAGCCCGTGGCCGAACTCGTGGCGGAACTCGCCGAGTCCGGTGATCGACTTCTGCACCTCGACGACGGTGAGCGCAGCGTGCGGGCCGCCTTTGACTTGTCGTACAGGCGTCTGCCGGCTGAACAGGCCCGGTTGCTACGGCTGTTGGCCCTGGCTCCGGGGCCCGAGATGACGGCCGAGGTCGTCGCCGCGCTGGACGGGGCGGACACGCCGTCTGTGCGTGTGTTCGATGCGTTGTGCCGTGCCCATCTTGTTGAGCGGGGGAGCGAGCGTGGGCGGTGGCGGTTGCATGACTTGGTGCGGGCGTTCGGGGTGGGTGTGGTCAAGGGGGATGCGGGGT
>NZ_JBLTJC010000461.1:0-7347 GCF_048158785.1 Streptomyces colwelliae
CTCCCAGCCCCTCCGTCCCCCTCCGACCGGCGACTTCTTAGCCCGGACGGCCCCCTGGTCACCGGTCCGGGTGAGCGGCCCACCGGACTCCTCCCAATAATCGGAACCCATAGTTCCGTCACAGGAGGCCTCCGTGAACACGCTCCTCGGCCGCCGGTCCCGCACCCTGGCCGCCACCACCGCGAGCGCCGCACTCGTCCTCGTGGCCGGCTGCACGTCGAGCGACAGCGGCGGCAGCGGTTCGAAGACCGCCGCCGGTGGCGTCGAACTCGTCAAGGCCGGTCAGCTCACGACCTGCACGCACCTGCCCTACCCGCCCTTCCAGTCCGAGATCGACGGCAAGGTGCAGGGCTTCGACGTCTCCCTCATCGACCTGGTCGCCAAGAACCTCGGCGTGAAGCAGACGATCCTCGACACCCCCTTCGAGAACTTCAAGACCGGCGCCTTCCTCAACGCCGACGAGTGCGACCTGGCCGCCGCCGGCATGACCATCACCGCCGAGCGCAAGAAGAACGTCGACTTCTCCGACCCGTACTTCGACGCCACCCAGGCCGTCCTCGTCGACAAGAAGAGCGGGATCACCTCCCTCGCCGATGTGAAGACCAAGGGCAAGAAGCTCGGCGCCCAGGCGCAGACCACAGGCGAGGACTACGCCAAGAGCAAGGGCTTCGACCCCGTCTCCTTCGAGTCCTCCGACGCCGTCCTCAACGGCCTGCGCACCGGCCAGGTCCAGGCCGTCATCATCGACTACCCGGTCGTCCAGGGCTGGCTCAAGACCAAGGCCAACGCCGACGCCTTCACGGTCGTCGACAACCTCAACACCGGTGAGCAGTACGGCTTCACGGTCAAGAAGGGCAACACGAAACTCCTCGCCGCCATCAACAAGGCCATCAAGGACGCGAGGGCCGACGGCACGTACAAGAAGCAGTACGAGAAGTGGATCGGTCCGTACGACGCCTTGGCCGCCTCGCCCTCGCCCTCGGCCTCATGACCGACCTGCAACTCCAGCCGAAGGCAAAGGGCCTGACCCGCCGTCAGCGGCGCAGGCTGTCCCAGGGCGCGCAGTACGCCGTGTTCCTCGCCGCCGTGATCGCCTTCGCGGTCACCGCCGACTGGGGGCGCCTGAAGAACCAGTTCGCGCAGTGGAGCATCGCCAAGCAGATGTTCCCGGACGTCATCACGCTCGCCCTCAAGAACACCGTGCTCTACACCCTGTCCGGCTTCGTCTTCGGGCTCGTCCTCGGCATGGTCGTCGCGCTGATGCGGCTGTCGTCGGTCGGGCCGTACCGCTGGCTCGCCGGAATCTACATCGAGATCTTCCGCGGCCTGCCCGCCCTGCTGATCTTCATCTTCGTCGGCGTCGCCGTGCCACTCGCCTTCCCGGGCACGGAGATCGTCGGCGGTACGTACGGCAAGGTCGCCCTCGCGCTCGGCCTGGTGTCGGCCGCGTACATGGCGGAGACGATCCGCGCGGGCATCCAGGCGGTGCCCAAAGGGCAGTTGGAGGCGGCCCGTTCGCTCGGGTTCTCGCAGGCGCGGGCCATGGTGTCGATCATCGTCCCGCAGGCGTTCCGGATCATCCTGCCGCCCCTGACCAACGAACTCGTCCTCCTCTTCAAGGACTCCTCGCTGGTCCTGTTCCTCGGCGTCACCCTGGAGGAACGCGAACTGTCCAAATACGGAAGGGACTTGGCGAGTACGACGGCCAACTCCACGCCGATCCTGGTGGCGGGCCTGTGCTATCTCCTCGTCACGATCCCGCTGAGCTTCGTGGTGCGCCGGATGGAGACGAAGACGGGGGAGGCGGTCCGGTGACGACTCCACCGACGACTCCGCCCGAGAGGCCGGAGATCGAAGTCCGGGGCCTGCACAAGTCGTTCGGCACCAACGAGGTGCTGCGCGGCATCGACCTGGAGATCGGCCAGGGCGAGGTGGTGTGCGTCATCGGCCCCTCCGGCTCCGGCAAGTCGACCCTCCTGCGCTGCGTGAACCTGCTCGAAGAACCCACCGAGGGACGGGTGTTCGTCGGCGGCACCGAGATCACCGACCCGGATGTGGACATCGACGCCGTACGCCGCCGTATCGGCATGGTCTTCCAGCAGTTCAACCTCTTCCCGCACCTGTCCGTCACCGAGAACCTCACCCTGCCCCAACGCCGGGTCCTGCGCCGGGACAAGACGCAGGCCGCCGAGGTCGCCGCCGAGAACCTGCGCCGCGTAGGCCTGTCCGAGAAGGCCACCGCCTACCCCGCCTCCCTCTCCGGCGGACAGCAGCAACGCGTCGCGATCGCACGGGCGTTGGCGATGGGCCCCGAGGTGATGCTCTTCGACGAACCGACCTCGGCACTCGACCCCGAACTGGTCGGGGACGTACTGGCGGTCATGCGGATGCTCGCGGACGAGGGCATGACGATGATGGTCGTCACCCATGAGATGACGTTCGCGCGCGAGGTGGCCGACCGGGTCGTGTTCATGGACGGCGGAGTGATCGTCGAGGACGGCACCCCGGACCGGGTCATCGCGAACCCCTCACACGAACGCACCCGCCACTTCCTGTCCCGCCTGCTGGACCCGGCGATGGCTGAAGTATCGGACGAGGAAAGCGCCCCCTGAGACGACGTCGGTTTGCCTAACGCAGTTGGGGCAGGTAGGTGCCGGGAGTCTGGCCTGTGACCCGGCGGAACGCGGCGATGAACGCGCTGGGTTTGCGGTAGCCGACCGCCCGGGCGGTGGCGTTGACCGAGGTACCGTCGGCCAGCATCGAGATGGCGGCGCGGATGCGGACGTGGGCGCGCCAGGTGGCGAAATTGAGCCCTGTCTCGGCGCGGAACAGCCGAGACAGCGTGCGGGCGCCGGCATGGACGTAGTCGGCCCAGGCTGTGAGATCGCGCTGGTCGTCCGGGCGGGCGATGAGTTGTTCGGCGATCGTGCGGGCCCGGGAGTCGACGGGCATCGTGACGTGGATGTGATGCGCGGGCAGCGGGGTGAGCAGTTTGAACATGAGCGCCTCGGCGGCCGGACGGCTGTGGTCGTCGGGAGCGATGTGGTGCAGGTGGGCGATGATCTCGCGCAGCAGCGGCCCGACGGTGAAGCACGTGGGCTCGGTCCAGGTGATGGGGCAGTTGTCGGCGGCGAAGGTGATGGTCAACATCTCGCCCGGGTGCAGCACGGCGCCGGAGTGCTCGATGCCGCCGGGCACCCAGAGCCCGTAGCCGGGCGGGATCAGCCAGTCACGACGGGCGACGGTACCCATCAACGTCGCGGTCGAGCTCCACGTGAGCATCGGTTCGGGGTGCGAGTGCAGGTGCAGCAGCTCGTGGTCCTGGGCGGTGTCGCGGTCAATGCACAGGATGGGCGAGGCCGCCGGCCCCGTCGTCGTCGAAGTCGCTCCCGCGCGTGCCGAGTCGGTGGTGTCCGTCGGCCGGGACTTCTCCGGCGAACCGCTCGCGGTCCGCCCTGCGGGGTTGGCCGGTTCGGGGTATCGATTGGCCTCTACGCGCACATCGGCCAGCCTAACTTAGGCATGGCTGACTTGAGGAGTGCGTGACTGATGAACGATGTGGTGATCGAGGCCGAGGGCCTGGTGAAGCGCTACGGACCGACCGAAGCGCCGGCCGGGCATGACGTGGTGCGCGAGACGAAGGCGGTGCGGGTATGACCGTCTCCGCCGAGCCGTTCTCGCCTGCTCTACGCCGATCGGTGGGGGTGGTGATGATCGGCGCGTCGCTGTCGTTTCTGGACTCGACGATCGTCAACGTCGCCGTGCACACACTCTCGGTCGACCTGCACGCCGGGCTGGGGACGGTGCAGTGGGTGGTGACCGCCTACCTGCTCGCGCTCGCGGCGGTCATCCCCGCTACCGGCTGGGCGGCCCGCCGCTTCGGCGCCGCCCGGCTGTATGTCGCCGCACTGGTGGTCTTCACCGTCGGCTCGGTGCTGTGCGCGTGCTCGCAGAGCGTGGGGATGCTGATCGCCTCCCGGGCGGTGCAGGGCGTCGGTGGCGGGGCGATCATGCCGGTCGGCACGATGATCTGGACCGCGCGGTCCTCCAAGGCGCAGATGGGGAGGGTGATGAGCCTGATCGCGATACCGATCATCCTCGCCCCGACACTCGGACCCCTGATCGGAGGTCTGCTCATCCAAGGCATCGACTGGCGGGCGATCTTCTGGCTCAACGTCCCCGTCGGCGTCGTCGGTATCGTGCTCGCCCTGCGGCTCCTGCCCATGGGAAAGGGAGGCGACGCGGGACGGCTGGATGTGACCGGCCTGATCCTGGCCTCCACCGGGATCGTGGGTATCACCTACGGCCTGGCAGAACTCGGCGACACCGCTGGGCTGGACACTGGGCTGGACACGGCCGCGCTCGTCGCGCTGCTGGTCGGACCGGCCGCCTTGGTCGGCTTCGTCGTCCACGCCCTGCGAACGAAGCGACCGCTGCTCGACGTCCGGCTGTACGCCGGCCGGGCGTTCACCGCCGCCTCGGTCGCCCAGTTCGCACTCGGCGCCGCGAATTTCGGCGGGATGATCCTCATGCCGCTGTACTTCCAGACCGTCCGCGGCGAGGGCGTGATCGTCGCCGGGCTCCTGCTCGCACCGACCGGGCTCGGCGCACTGCTCTCGGCGCCGTTCATCGACCGCTACGGCGCCGGGATCACCTCCTTCACGGGCGCCGCCGTCCTGGTGGTCTCGACCATCCCGTTCGTGTTCCTGACCGCCACCACCCCCTATCTGCTGCTGTGTCTCGTCATGGTCGTCAGAGGCATCGGGTTCGGCCTGTCGATCATCCCGGCGATGACCGCCGCCTACCAGGCCCTGCCGCCGGACAAGATCCCCGACGCCACCCCGCAACTCAACGTCCTCCAACGCGTCGGCGGCGCGATCGGCACCGCCGTGCTCACCGTCGTCCTCAGCGATCAGCTCCGCCACCACCCCACGCCTGCCGGGCAGGCCGACGGCTTCGGGACCACGTTCCTATGGGTGCTCGCCATCACGATCGCCGCCGCCGTCCCGACCATCGTGCTCGCCCACACCGAACACCGAGCCCGTCGCCGCGCCAACGCGTCCAAGTCCGGAGAGACCGCCGACGCCGGCCCCTGACACCCAGCTCACCGGCGCTCGTCCGGGCGCGGGGCTGTGTCGATCTGTGGCTCCGTGGCGTGGTCGCGACCAGCCACGACGGACCCGCACCCGACGAACTATCGTGCGTGCCATGAGCGATCAACCGGTGCTGCACATGAAGGGCCGAGTCCTGGTGGGCCCCGAGGACATCCGTGACGAACTCTGGGTGATCGACGGCCGCATCTCCTACGACCGTCCCGTCGATGCCCGCGACATCCGTGGAGTCGAAGGCTGGGCCCTCCCCGGTCTGGTCGACGCCCACTGCCATGTGGGCCTCGGCACCCACGGCCCCGTCGACAAGGACACCGCCGAAACGCAGGCCCTCACCGACCGCGACGCCGGCACCCTGGTGCTGCGCGACGCGGGTTCGCCCTCCGACACCCGCTGGATCGACGACCGCGAGGACCTCCCGAAAATCATCCGCGCGGGCAAGCACATCGCGCGCACCCGCCGCTACATCCGCGACTTCGCCCACGAGATCGAGCCCGACGAACTCGTCGCATACGTCGCCCAGGAGGCCCAACGAGGCGACGGCTGGGTCAAGTTGGTCGGCGACTGGATCGACCGCGACCTCGGCGACCTGTCCGCCTGCTGGCCGCGGGAGGCGGTGGAGGCGGCCATCGCCGAGGCCCACCGGCTCGGCGCGCGCGTCACCGCGCACTGCTTCGCCGAGGACGCGCTGCGCGACCTGGTCGAGGCGGGCATCGACTGCATCGAGCACGCCACCGGCCTCACCGAGGATCTCATCCCGCTGTTCGCCTCGCGGGGCGTCGCGATCGTGCCGACCCTCGTGAACATCGCGACCTTCCCGCACCTTGCCGCGGGCGGCGAGACCAAGTACCCGACCTGGTCCGCCCACATGCTCAGGCTCTACGACCGGCGCTACGACACCGTGCGCGCCGCCTACGACGCGGGCGTCCCGGTGTACGTCGGGACCGATGCCGGGGGGTCGTTGGCCCACGGCCTGGTCGCCGCCGAGGTCGCCGAACTCGTCACCGCCGGCATCCCGGCCGTAGAGGCGCTGTCGGCGACCGCCTGGGGCGCGCGGCGGTGGCTCGGGCGGCCCGGGCTCGAAGAGGGGGCGCCGGCGGACTTCGTCGTCTACGACACGGACCCGCGCGCCGATGTGCGCGTGCTGGCGTCGCCGCGGCGGGTGGTGCTGAACGGGCTGGTGGTCGAATAGTCGCCAGGCGATTCGAATACGTTCACGGAAAAACCACGATGGGGTGAAGTGACGCGGGATCGCTGACGGTTCACTCGTCGTGGGTAATTCTTACCGGGTCCCAAGCATGTCTCTTCTGGGGGTCCCACACCTTGAACGGCACCAACTTCCGCATGCCCGCACGCCGTTGGGCCACCGTCGCCACGGCAACCGCCCTCGCCGCCGGTCCCGTGGCGCTGGTCGGCGCGGGTTCCGCCCACGCGACCACCGACCAGGGTCGTGCTAGCGCCGTCGTGCTGCGCACCGGGCTCGACGTGTCCCTGCTCAACAAGACCGTGGACGTCCCGCTCGCGGTCTCACTCAACGAGGTCCAGGCACCGCAGAGCGCCGAAAAGACCGCGCTCACCGCCCAGTTGGACGGGGTGAACGGTGGGCAGCCCTTCAGCGTGCTCAGCGCGGACGTCGCCACGGCGAAGGCGACTGTGTCCGCGACGAAGGCCGAGGGGTATACGAACCTCGCCCATGTGCGGCTCCACGTTCCCGGGCTGCCGTTGCTCTCGCTCATCGAGGTCGACGCGGTCACGTCGAAGGCGACGTGCGAGGCGGGGAGGGCGCCCGTCGCCACGTCGCATCTGCCGGGGGCGGTGACGGTGCTCGGCAAGCGGATCACGGTGACCGCCAGTGGTCCTACGGAGGTTCAGGTGCCCGGGGTCGGTTCGGTGCGCCTCGATCTGTCCAAGACGTCGACCACGTCCCGTACGGCCGCCGCGACCGCGCTCGAACTCAAGGTCTCCGTCAACCCGTTGAATCTGAACGTCGCCGACGTGGAGGGGACGTTGACGTTGGCGAAGGCGACCTGTGAGGCACCCGAGGTCGCCTCGACGCCGTCCGCTGCCCCCGCGCCCGATGTGAAGCCGCAGGGTGCTCCGGCGGAGGCGGGGTTGGCCGAGACGGGGGGTAGCTCGATGACGCCGTACATCGCGGGTGGGGCGGTGTTGTTGCTGGCGCTGGGCGGGGGTGCGGTGCTGACAGCGCGCCGCCGCCGAAGCTGAGGCAACTACCTTGCCC
>NZ_JBLTJC010000462.1:0-7327 GCF_048158785.1 Streptomyces colwelliae
GCTCCAGGACCGGCTGCTGCGCCGCGGCACCCCGGTGGCGTCGGCGACGCTCAGCTCCTGGCAGTCCGGCCGCTAGCCGCTGATCGACGCGGCCTCGCCCGACATGTCGGACACCGCGGGCAACATCTCCTCGGAGAACGGCAACGCCGTCTACACGGCCGTCGAGTGCACCGACGCCCCGACCACGCTCGTCACAGCTGTGAGGGCCAGCCAGAACACCAACAGGACAGCGAGCACAGCTGTGTTGAGCCCGGAGGCGAGCTGGCCGACGGCTCGGCCTGCGGCGCTCAGGGTCCGTAGCGCGATGTCCTTGAGGCTCTCGCGTCGGGCGGCTGCCCCACGGCCCGCCCCACCGCCCGCCTCGCTCGTGCTCGCTGTCATGCGAACGACCCTATGCCGTAGGGGAGTTCTTCGTAGACGGAGGAAGCGGGGAGTACAGCCTGCTGTACCCCGAACCGGGCGGGCTGCGGGATCGGCCGCGAGGGGTGCTGATCCATAGCGTCGGTGACGACAGCCGGACCTCTTCGGACGGCACCGCTCAGCACCACGGGAGAAGCCCTCATGACGAATGCGACGACCACCGATCCCGACGACCGGCTCACCCCTGGGGCCATCGCCCGCACCCTCCTCTGGGTCGTGGTCGTGGCCAGCGCGCTCACCAACATGGCGGCCTCCTTCGGCGGCGCCGACACCTGGGTGCACCTGGTGTGCGGCGCGGTCACCGTCCTGTGCGCGGGCACCCTCGTCGTACGCAACCTGCGGGGCCGGCGATGAACACCGCGGCCACCGTCACGGCCACCGCCGCCATCGCCCTGGAGGGCGTCAGCAAGGCCTACCCCGGAGGCGTACGCGCCCTGGACGACGTGTCGTTGACCGTGGAACGCGGCACCTTCCTCGCGGTGATGGGCCCCTCGGGCTCCGGCAAGAGCACGCTGATGCACTGTGCCGCCGGGCTCGACTCCCCGACGTCGGGCAGTGTCCGTATCGACGGTCACGAGATCGCCGGGCTGAACGAGACCAAGCGCACCCAACTGCGGCGTGAGCGCGTGGGGTTCGTGTTCCAGGCGTACAACCTGATCCCCTCCCTCTCCATCGAGGACAACATCACGCTGCCGCTCCGGCTGGCGGGACGCAAAGCGGACCGCGACTGGCTGCGCACGCTGGTGGAGCGGGTCGGGCTGGCCGACCGGTTGAGTCATCGCCCGGCCGAGCTGTCCGGCGGCCAGCAGCAACGGGCCGCTGTGGTACGGGCGTTGGTGGCACGCCCGGCGGTCGTGTTCGCCGACGAACCGACCGGCGCGCTCGACCTGCGCAGCGCCCACGAGGTCCTGGACCTCCTCCGCGATCTCGTGAACGACCTGCGTCAGACGGTCGTGATGGTCACCCACGACCCGGCCGCCGCCGCCCGCGCACACCACGTGCTGGTGATGGCCGACGGCCGGGTGGTCGACGCCCTCAAGGCCCCGACCGCCGACGAACTGGCAAGCCGTCTCGTCGAGTTGGGGAGGGCCTGAGCCATGTTCCGTCTCGCGATACAGATGGTCGGGCACCGCGTCACCGCGCTGATCGCCGTGGCCTGCGCGGTCCTCGGCGGCGCGGCGCTGATCACCGCCACGGGTGTTCTGGCCGAGTCCGGCCTCCGCTCCCACCTCCCCGCAGGCCGCCTCGCCGGAGCGTCGATAGTGGTCGCGGCCGACCAGGAGTTCCACCCGGCCGGCGACCTCCCACTCGCGCTGCCGGAACGCCGTAGGATCCCGGCCCAACTGGTCCGTGAACTGCGTGAGTTGCCGGGCGTGACCGCGTCGGTCGGGGACATCGGTTTCCCGGCGGCTCTCGTCGACGCGCACGGTCGGGTCGTACCGTCGTCGTCCGAGGATCCTCAGGTGGCGGGGCACGGTTGGTCCTCGACGAAGCTGCTGGCGAATGCGCGGGTCACCGGGAGCGCGCCGACCTCTTCCGGCGAGGTCGCGGTCGACAGCGCCACCGCCGCCGCGGCCGGTATCAAGCAGGGTGACCGTGTCCAGGTCGTCGTCAACTCCCGCCCCGCGAGCGGCTATCGCGTATCGGCGGTGGTCGACGCGCCGGGCGCGGGCGTCTACTTCGCCGACGAGACGGCCGTAGAGATGTCGGGTCTGGCCGGTCGCGCGGACCGTGTTGATCTCGTGGGCCTGCGCACCGCGCCCGGTGCCGAGGGGCGGGTCGCCGCTGAGGTCCGGGCGAAGTTGAAGGGCACCGGCACCGGGCTGCTGGTCGTCACCGGGGCCGAGCGGGGGGACGCGGCGGCACCCGGGGCCGGAGCTTCGCGGTTGCTGCTCGTGCTGCTCGCCGGTTCACTGTCCGGGATCGTGCTGCTGATCACCGGGTTCGTGATGGCGAGCGCGCTGGCCGTGGCGATCGGTGGGCAGCGGCGGGACCTGGCGTTGATGCGGGCCGTCGGGGCGACTCCGAAGCAGATCCGGCGGTTGGCCGCCGCGCAGTCCACCGTCGTGGCCGCCGTGGCCGTGGCGCCCGGCGTGGGGCTCGGGTATCTGCTGGCGGGACAGTTCCGCGGGCTGCTCGCGGACCGGGGGGTCGTCCCGGCCGAACTGCCGCTGACCTTCAGCCCGTTGCCCGCGCTCGCGGCGATCGTGCTCATGATGCTCGCCGTCCAGGTGTCGGCCCGCTGCTCGGCCTGGCGCACCTCGCGGATGCCGGCCACCGAGGCGGTCGCCGAGTCGCGGAGCGAGCCGCGCGATCCGTCGCGGGTCCGGACCCGTATCGGCGTGGCCGTCATGGTCGTAGCGACCGTCATGTCGGCGCTGCCGCTCTTCTCCCGCACGGTCATCGGCGCTACGGCGACCTCCCTCGCCGGCATCATCGGGGTGATCGGCCTCGCGCTGGCCGGCCCGGCGCTGGTGCGGGGCATCGGCGGCGCGGCAGCCCGTATGACCCGGTCCGGCACCTCCGCGCCGACCTGGCTGGCGATGGCCAACCTGCGGGCCTACGCCCTGCGCAACGCGGGGATCGTCTCCACGCTGGCCATGGCGGTCGTGTTCGTGCTGACGTACACCCTCACCCAGACCACCGTCCTGGCCGCCACCGCGCAGGACACCAGTACCGGAACCCTGGCCCAACTCCGGCTGAGCGCACCGGGGTTGGGCGGCCTGCCCGACGGCACACTCACCGCCGTACGGAAGACGCAAGGCGTACGGGCCGCCGCTCCCGTCGGGACGACCACCGTGGTGTGGGAGTACAAGGAGTTCGGTGACCCGGCGGTCGACTCGGGGGCCGCGACGATCCTCACGCCGGACGCGGCGGGCGTCCTCGACCTCGACGTACGGGACGGCAGCCTGAGCCGGCTCACCGGGGCGACCGTCGCCGTCAGCAGTGATGTCGCCCGTACCCGTTCCGCGACGGTGGGGCACACGGTGGATCTGGTCCTCGGGGACGGCACCCGCGTCGCCGCGAAGGTCGTCGCCGTGTACGGGCGGGGCCTCGGCTTCGGAGCGGTGGTGCTGTCCCACGACCTGGCCGCCGGGCACACCACGACGGCCCTCGACCAGTCCCTCCTGATCCGCACGGACGGCACGGCGAAGGCCCGGCAGAACCTCGCGGCCCTCGCCGCCGCCCGCCCCGGCCTGACCCTCGGACCCGCCAACTCCCCTTCCCCCGGCGGCCTTGAGGACGCTCCGCCCGAGGTGTGGATCAACCTCGCGATGATCGTGGTCCTGCTCGTCTACCTGCTGCTCAGCATCGCCAACAAGCTGGTCGCGGCCACGGCTCAGAGGCGGGTCGAGCTGGGTGCCCTCCGCCTCAACGGCACGACCCCCCGCCAGATCCGCGCGATGATGCGCCGCGAGGCCGCGATGACGGCCGCCACCGCGCTCACCGCGGCACTGCTGCTCTCCGTGATCCCTCTCGCCCTCCTGGGCCAGGGTTTCCTCGGCCACCCCTGGCCGGCGGGGCCGGTCTGGCTCCTGCCCGGGCTCGCGGTGTTGGTCACCGGTATCGCCTTCCTCACCATCGAACTGCCTACGCGGCAGGCGTTGCGGACTTCGCCGGCCGATGCGATTCGGGCGCAGTGAAGGGGAGTTGGGGCTACAGGAGGGCGCTGGCCCGCCGATGGCCCGGGATGTCCAGCCACCAGGCCGCGGCCGTGCGGGCCACCGGAAGGAAGTCGGCCCCCGTCAGGATCGCGGTGAGCAGGTCGTCGCGCGAGGCCATGCCGAGCGCGTAGACCAGGCTCTCCAGCGTGGCCGCGGTCACCGGGTCCCGGTCGTTCAGCCACGCGGCGTGGTGGTGGGCGACGGCACCCCGCAGGAAGTCGCCCGTGGAGCGGTCGGCGGCCACATGGCCGAGGCCCCGCACCGCGGCGTACGCGGTGGGCCGCGGCACGCTCGGCAGGACCGCCAGCCGCTGGAGCAGCCCGCGGTGACGGTGGTCGCCGAGGACGCGCAGCCCCTCCAGCAGCACCACCGCGAGTTCCTCGTGCCGGACCGCCATGGGGCGGACCAGCTCCGCCGCGAGCGCGTCCGCCAGCACCGGGCGGTACGGGGTGGCCGCGAGCAGGAAGGCGGCGTAGAGCCGGACGTCGAAGAGCGGACTGGCCAGCGCCTCGGTGATCAGCACGGCCGGTACCGCGGGATCGCACGTCCGGTCGGGATCGACCGTGCCGAGCCGCGCGGTCACCCTGCGGACGGCCGCCGACACGAGAGCGCGGGCATCCGGATCCGCCCCGGCCCCGGCCCCGTCTCCAGGTCGCCGTGTCGTGCCGCGGCGGCCCAGTACCGCGCGGGCGTACTCGGGGTGCACCGCGGACAGATGCCCGCGCAGCGGCTCGATCTGATCGCCGAACGGGCCGGTACCGGTGGAGTCCCGCACCGCCCGGACGAGGGTCCGCAGTTGGTCCTCGTCGAAGTGCCGGTACCGCACCTTGCGGAAACACGCCATGACCGCGCCGCGATGCGCCAACGGCCCGCTGGGCCGGGCGAGTTCACTCAGCACCAGGTCGGCGGCGTCGGGGTGACCGCAGTTGTCCAGGGCGCAGACGATCTCCGTGGCCGTCAGCCGGGCCCGGCCGGCGGCCATCCCGCCGCACACGGCGATGACCGTACGGCCGCCCCGCCGGTGGTTCAACAGCCGGTTGAGGGACTCGAAGCGGAGCATCCACGGCAGGTCGTCGGCGATCACCATCTCCTCGACGAGGCGCTCGGCGAGCGCGGACCAGGTGCCCGACGGCATCAGCACCGCGTCGGGACGCGCACACAGGCCGTCCGTCAACTGGTCCCAGTCGTCACCGGTCATCACGTCGCCGGACACCGCCTGCTCCAGCAGATCCTCCAGCGGCCTCGCGGCGGGGCCCGCCGGGTCGACGTCCAGGACGGGACCCGGTGCCCAGTACCGCCACACCGTGCGCGCGGTGGCGGTGAGCGTGTTGCGGGGGAGCGCGAGCAACTCCTCGTAGCGGCGAACCGCCCGCCAGGGAACGGGAGTTCGCCCCGTCTCCCAGCGCGATACGGTACTGGTGCTCACCTCGCGGTCGTACATCCCGCCGTGGAAGGCCGCCGAGAAGGCCGGCAGCGATCTCAGCGGTTTCTCCTCCGCCAGCAGGCGGTTGACCCGTAACAGCCAGGCGACGCGGGCCCGTCGTCCCAGTGCGGCACCCGCGCCGGCCGCCGCTTGTGCGTCCATACGGCCAGTCTGGCAGGACCCGCACGGCACCGGGGCAAGGACGACAAATGTCACCGCCATACCCCAATTCCCGCAGCCCTGGGGTCTCTCTTGCACCGCCCGACGAGGTGTGCAACGCACCGGGGCACGGCGTCCCCCGCGCGGTACCAACGGTGAACCGGCCCGTGTGCACGGGCACTTGGGCAAGCAGCAGGGGGAGAGAACGATGGAGACGGCTCTGGCGCTCGGGCATGTGATCGGGGTGGCGTTCGCGCTGTGGACCTTCAACGGGCGGGCGGGGGGCTCGTTCTGGCACGGCATCTCGCCGGGGCTGTTGCTCATCAGCCCGGAGTGGTTCGCGACCAGTGCGGTCAAGGCGTTCGGCTGGGAGATCACGCTCGCCGTGTGGCTGCTCAGAGGGCAGCCCTCCTCGCCGTGGGGCGTACGGCCCGGCAGCCGCTCGGGCCGGATCAGCCGGCTCACCGTCGCCGAACGCGCCGCGCGCGACCGGGCGGTGCGGGCCGCCGAGGCGTGAGGCGGCGGCCGGCCCACGGGCGGCCACTTCGACAGGACACCCGTCCACCACGGGATTCGGCGGGACGTCCATCCACTTCGACAGGACGTTCATCCACTACGGGAACGGAGGCCGGCGTGCGCTACACCGGCGACAAGGACACCTACTGCGCCGACCGCGGCTGCCGCAAGAAGGTACGGGCGATCCGCTGCCCGAAGTGCGCGGGAAAGGTCGGTTCCTGGACGACGTGCGGGCGGTGCGGCAACTCCGGCTATGTCTGCCCGAACTCCACGAACGAGCACCACGCCAAGGTCGGCTGAGAGGCGATCCCGGCCGCGGCCGGGGCGCGAACGGAAGGAGGGGGAGCCGATGGAGATCCTGCACAGACTCCTGGGACCCAGGCAGCTGCCACCCACCAGGGACGGCTACCAGGCGCCACCGGGCGCCCTGGCCGCCGGCTGGCACTGCGACGACCCGGACTGCGGGGGGAGCGGGTACTTCCCCGATCCCCGGCCCGGCATCCCGCGCCGCTGCGGGGAGTGCGGGAGCGGCACGTATCCCCGGTACGCCTGGCCGTGGCAGCACGGTGAGCGACGGGCGGAACTCGATGCCCTGCTGTCCGGGGCGGAGCGGGAGAACGACGTGTATCTGGCCCTGCTCGTCCGCTTCCACCTGCTGGAGTGGACGTTCGAGGACCACTTGATGGAGGGCCACCGGCGGGACGCCCTCGTGACCCTGGAGGACACCGACGCCAGGCTGCGCGTGGCGATGCGCGAGAACCCGTACTTCACCGAGGGCTCCCACCGGTTCGGCCTGCTCCTCGGGGCCCTGCGCAGCGGCGGCCCGGACATCGCGCTGCGGGTGCTCGAACCATGGGTGGCGCTGGCGCACGAACAGGGCCCGGGGTACGGCAGGGACCTGGAGTCGGACAACGCGAGCCGCACCAACTACCGGTGCCTGGTGAGCTCCTGCCTCGAGTGGCTGGGGGACGGGCGCACGGGGGGCCATCCCCGCCGGGGCACGGTCGTGGCCTGGGCCCCTGCGCGTAGCCGGCGTAGATGAAGGAGTCGATCCCGGCCCGCAGCATGTCGGTGACGACGGGCTTGACGTTCCGGGTGTTCGCCGGGATCACCCGGGGGTAGGGCGGGATGCCGTACCCGCGCA
>NZ_JBLTJC010000463.1:0-7313 GCF_048158785.1 Streptomyces colwelliae
TCGACCCAGATGCGCCGTACCGTCGAACGCGCCCGCGATCACGGCACGTCCCTCGTCTTCCTCTCCGCCAACACCATGTACTGGCAAGTGGAGTTGGGGCCGTCCCCGTCCGGAGTCCCCGACCGACGGGTCGCGGCTCCCGGACGACTACAAGCAACTGGCCGACCGTTACGGGCCGTTGGACTTCGGTGAGTACCTCTGGATCCATGTGCCCTGTGTCCGGAAGGACCGCTTCGACTACGGCGACTGGCTGCGGGAGACGCATCGCGAGGCCCGGATCGCGGCGCGGCAGGTGCCGGAGGGCGAGCGGCCGGCCGTACATCCGTCTCCCGGCGGGCTGTTGGCGTGGGGCTCCAGCCGGGGCGGTGACGTGCTGTTCTGGGACACGTCGGTCTCCGAGGACCCCGACCGATGGACGGTCGTCGTCCGGCACTCCCAACCGGCGCCCGGCAGCGGCCTGTTGCCGTTCCACCGCTACGACCTCACGCTCACCGGCTATCTGCGGCGAACCGTCCGCGCCGCCGGGGAGCAGCCGTCCCCGGCCGGTCCGCTGCTCGGGCCGCTGCCCGGCAGCATCGCCCGCACCGCGTACCTGCCCACGGCCGAGCCGTGGACCGCGCCCGCACCCACCGCACCCCGGCTGACCGAGGCCGAGCGCCGCGTCGCGCTGGAGACCGGGACCGGCCTGGACGCCCTGCGGCTGCTCTCGCCGCCCCCTGAGCGCCCGTATCTCGGCGGCGGCACCTGGGAGGGGCTGTTCGCCGAGCTGGGGACGCGGCTGCCGACGGAGTACGTGGAGCTGATGGAGGTGTACGGCGCCGGCGACTGGGGCGAGTGGCTGCGCTTCCTGACCCCGCTGCGCACCGGCGAACGGCGCTTCGTCACCCACGTCGAGCAGGTCCTCGGCGCCTATCGGATGGCCAAGGACAGATTCCCGCACCACTATCCGCTGGCACCCTGGCCGGAGCCCGGCGGTTTCCTGCCCTTCGCGAACTCCTACGACAACGACCACCTCGGCTGGCTCACCCAGGGCCAGGACCCGGACGCCTGGCCCCTGATCGTCTGGCCCCGCCACACCGACCAGGTGCCGGTGCTGGAGGGCGGCCTGATCCACACGCTCCTCGCCTGGCAGCGCGGGACGCCGGCCACCCCCGGGCTGGCCGAGCTAGACGAGGAGGACGACCCCGTCGAGTACGCCGGTTTCGACGCCTGGGACGACGACTCGTACTGGTGAGGCGCCCGCGGGCTCAGTCGGCGATCATCCGGTCGCCGCGCCACCCCATGCGCTCGGTCTCGCGTTCCCGCTGCCGTCGTACGACATAACGGCCGGGCGCGATGCCCGTGCCGCCGTGTTCGGGGTGGATGAGGTAGGCGACCGCCGAGGTCTCGATCACCGCGATGGCCAGGCCCATGGTGTCGCGGACGTGCCGGGTCCAGCGGCAGGTGCCGGGGTCGGCGACGAGGGTGTGCGGATTGCCGCCGGCCGCGCTGCGCAGCAACTCGACGCCCGTGGCGGGCACTTCACGCCAGTTGCCGCTCGTGAGGGTGACGGCGCGGGCGACGAACGCGTACGGGACGACGATCAGATCGCCCTGCGCCTGGAGGCCGTCGACGACGGGGATGGTGACCTGGCGTTCCAGGTGGTCGAGGACGTCGAGGCCGGAACGGCGGGTCAGCTCGGCGAGGGTCATGGTCGGGGTCGGGGTCAAGGTCGGAATCAAGGTCACGGGCATGGTCATGGGCATCACCTCTGGTGTCGAGAAGGTTCGGGATCAGTCGAGAAGGTTCGGGATCAGGTGCGGCGGACGAGTCGCGCGTAGTGCTCGCCGGACAGGCCGTACGTCCAACCCGCCGCCGCCACCGGGTCGTCGAAGTGCGCGGGCACGCTCAGGCCGTAGCGGCGGTGGGTGCCGTCGGGCTCGGCGGAACCGTTGACGACGAGCAGGAGACGGGCGGGGCGGCTCCACAACTCCCGTGGGACGTCGTAGAGATGGAGCGCGGAACCGGGGTTGCCGGGGTCGCCGGCCGTGGCGATGTGCCGGAGGCGGGCCTGCGCGATGTAGGTGTCCCAGCCGATGCGTTCGATGACGCTGCGGCGGACCTCGATGTTGCGTTCGGCGTGGATGCGCTCTACGGACGGGTCGGTCATCACCCAGGTCGGGACGTGGGTGCCGTGCAGGACGTGGATCTGGGTGTCGTCGGCGAAGCGGACGGCGGGGCCGTCGTCCCGGTGCAGGCGCACTTCGCCGTTGAGGGCGTCGGGGAGGGGTTCGGTGTGGACCTCGGTGGGGCGTTCCGCCATCACGCAGCGGCCCTCACCGGGCCACCACCAGCCGGTCGAGCGCGCCAACTCGGCCAGCAGGGCGAGCAGTTCGGCGTCGGGGCGCCGGTAGTCGGCGAGGCCGGTGCGTGCGTACACGTCGTAGTGGCCGATCCAGTGGGCGTCGTGCTGCCCGTACCAGGTCATGCCGTCCGTGCCGCCGGTCGTGGGCATCGACTCGGCGCGGATCAGGGTGCGGACGCAGGTGTGCAGGGTGGTGTACAGCGCGTCGCCGACGACCATGTCGACGATGGCGGGGATGGCCACTCCCGTGGCCAGGGCCCGTTCGGCGGGGATGGCGAGGGGCCGCCACCAAGAACCCCTCGACACACCGTGCCCGACGGCCCGGTCGAGGTCGCGGCGCAAGTCCTGTACGAGGTTGGCCAGTTGGGCCGCCAGGGGCCAACCCTCCGGGTACTTGGGCAGGTTGGCGCCCTGGAAGTGGACGGGTGGGAAGGTGTGCGGGTCGTCGTGGACGATCGACAGGGCCGCGGTGGGCGACGGCACCCAGACGAACTCCGGGGCCGGGGCGTCGATCAGTCGGTACAGGGCGACGACGGCGGCTTCGGCCGCGGGGCGGTCGGCGGGGCGTGCCGCCAGACCGTGCACTCGCCACTCGTCGCTCAGGCGACGGGCCAGTGCGACGCGCTGAGCGCCCTGACGCAGGGCTGACACGGGGGTCACCGGAGGACTTCGAGGTCCGCCTTTCGATTCATCATGCGGGGAGCGTGACAGCACCGGGGTCGCGGCGCAAGGAAATTACCCCTTGACCTGGAGTGTGCTCCAGGTTTTACCGTTGTGTTCATGAGCAGCGGACAGCCCCTGAAACCCCTCCCCCGGGACCGGGAACCGACCCTGACCATCGCCCAGGTCGCCGAGCGCACGGGTCTCTCGCACGACACGTTGCGCTACTACGAGAAGGCCGGCCTCATCGAGCGGGTCGGCCGGACCACCGGCAACCAACGGCGGTATCAGGCAGCGGACTTGGCCTGGCTGGAGTTCCTGCTGCGACTGCGCGAGACGGGCATGTCGATCGCCGACATGCAGCGGTTCGCGGCGCTGCGGGCGGCGGGGAACGTCTCGGTCGCCGACCGGCTGGCGATGCTCCGTGAGCACCGTGCCGAACTGGCCGACCGGATCAGGGCGTTGCGCCGCAACGCGACAGTGCTGGACCACAAGATCGACCACTACGAACAGCTGCTCCTCGACGAGGTCGAGCACGGGCAGCCGGGATCGGACGAACAGACATGAGCGCGAGCACCACCCGTGAAGAGCGTTTCGCCCACGGCCTGGAGGTCCTGAAGCGGGTCGACGGCGAGGCCGGGCAGCGAGTCGTCGACTCACTCGCCGACATCAACCCCGAACTGGGCCACCAGGTCGTCGCCTGGGCCTTCGGCGAGATCTACGACCGTCCCGGACTCGCCCCGCGCGACCGCCAGTTGGTGACGCTGGGCATGCTCACCGCGCTCGGCGGCTGCGAGGCCCAGCTCGACGTGCACGTGAACGCGGCACTGAACGTGGGCCTCACACCGGAGGAGATCGTCGAGGCCCTGACGCACTCCGCGGTGTACTGCGGCATCCCCAAGGCGCTCAACGCCACCTTCGCCGCGAAGAAGGTCTTCGCCGAGCGCGGGCTGCTGCCGGTGGGACAGCAGCCCGCGCAAGAAGCCCCGGTTACCTCTGCTTGATCCTCAGGAACGTGATCGAGTTGGCCGGGAAGGTGTAACTGAACTTGTCGGCAACGCCGTTGAAGGTGGAGACGACCGGCGCGACCGCCGTGGCCGTCTCACTGTTCACCGCGTCGGGCGCGGCGGCGAGCGTGGTCACCTTCGCCCTGGACGCGACCTTGGCACCGCCCAGGTCGATCGCCGTACGGGCCGCCGAGGACTGGTCGTTGACGACCTTGACGATCAGGTCACCGGTCTTCGCGTCCAAGGTGGCGACCTGACGGAACGGCTCGGCCGGCTTGTCGTCGGCGAAGCTGCCCCACTCCTGACCGTCGAGGTACAGGGTGACCTGACGGCCCCTCACCTTGATGTCGACGTCGTAGGCACGGCCCGTCTCGATGGTCCCCGGCTTGGCGATCAGCGTCGATTTGCCGCCGTCCACGGCCTGCTCGACGGCGGTCTGGGTGTTGTTCCAGCCGCCCAGGTTCCACCAGTAGTAGTTGCCGGTGTCCTTGACGCCGAACGCGATCAGAAAGCCTTCTTTCCCGGACCGTTTTGTCGCCTTCACGTGCAGGTCGTAGTCGTGCCAGCCCGGGTCGCCAGCCGACACCATGGTGTTCTCGGCGGCGGTGTCGGTCTGGACGTACTGCCCGTCGTCGAGGCTCCAACTCCCGCCTCCCGTATGGGTCCACCGCGACGCGTCACCGGAGAAGTCGTCGCTCAGCAGCGACGTCCCGTCGGCGCCGGTCACCTGCACGTCGTCGTACGCCGCGCTCGTCGCCCAGGTCGACAGGCCGACCGCGCCGGAGATCGGGGCGAGCAGTGACGGTGTGCCGGTGGCCGTCGAAGGCACCACGCGGGTACCGACGTTGTTCATGAACAGCTTCTGGACCTCGTAGTTGGCGGAGCCCCAGGAGGCGTGGTTGTTGAACCACACCAGGTCCGGGCGCCACTGGACATAGTCCTCGTTGGCGAACAGCGGTGCGTACGAGGCGAGTTTGACCACGTCCGCGTTGCGTTCCAGGCCGGTCATGTAGGCGGCCTCGGCGAGGCCGTTCTTGAACGCGTTGCCGCCGGAGGCGTATTCGCCGAGGAAGACCTTCGGGCCGGTGCGGTCGTAGGAGTCGTAGCGGTCGTTGTTCTGGAGGAACCACTGCGGGCTGTTGTAGTAGTGCTCGTCGACCATGTCGACCTTGGCGTCCTTGTTGAGCTGCCAGGCCGTGTCGAAGGTCGAACCGCTGTCGTCGGGGCCCGCGTTGGAGATCACGGTCATGTACGGGTACTTGGCCTCGATCGCCGTACGGAACCGCGTGAAGCGGGCGAAGAACTCGGCGGGGAGGTTCTCCTCGTTGCCGACCTCGATGTGGGTGAGGTGGAAGGGCTTGGGGTGGCCCATCTCGGCGCGCAGCCCGCCCCACTTCGACGTCACCGGTCCGTTGGCGAACTCGACGAGATCCAGGGTGTCCTGGATGTGCCGGTCGAGCAGCGCGGGATCGTCGACGGCCTTGTTCTGGCCGCAGCCGGTCACCAGGGCCGGCACGACGGGCAGCGGCATCGCGCCGATGTCCTCGGCGAGGCGGAAGTACTCGTAGTAGCCGAGGCCGTAACTCTGGTTGTAGCCCCAGAAGTTGGAGTTCGTGGCGCGCGTCTCGACCGGGCCTACGGTGTCCTTCCACTGGTACGAACGCTGGCGCTGGTAGCCGGAGGCCGCGCTGTAGTCCTCCATGGAGCCGGTGTTGACCAGGCAGCCGCCGGGGAAGCGCACGAAGCCCGGGTGCAGGGCGGCGATCTTCTCGGCGAGGTCCTTGCGGAGGCCGTTCGGCTCGTGCTTGTAGGTGTCGCGGGGGAAGAGGGACACCATGTCGAGGGCGGTCGCGCCGGAGGAGGCGACGGTGAGGCGGCCGGTGGCGCTGGTGCGAGTCGCGGTGAACGTGGCCGTGTACCGGGCCCAGCCGCTCTTCTTCACCTCCACCTGGCGTGCGGTGGCCAGCGTGCCGCCCGCGTCCCCAAGGCTGACGCCGAGCGTGGTGCCGCCGGCGGCGCGGGCCCAGACCGAGAAGTCGTACTTCTGGCCGTCCTCGACGGCGATGCCGGTGTTGTAGCCGGCGTTCGTGACGGACGAACCGGCCGTCAGGGAGAGGTAGTTGCGGTTGGTCTCGTTGAGGCGGCCGGCGTCGTCGACGACCTGGGCCGTACCGGCGACCGCCCAACCGGTCAGCGGGGTGTACGACTTGTTGTCGTCGGTGGAGTACTCGAAGGACCGGTTCTGCACGAGCTCGGCGTACAGGCCGCCGTCGGCCGCGCGGTTGATGTCCTCGAAGAAGACGCCGTACATCGTCCTGTCGATCGTGGCGCCCCGCGCCGACGGGTCGACGGTGATCGCGTAGTCGGTGACGTCCTCGGCGTGGGCGGGTGCGGGGACGACGGCCGTCGCCAACAGGAAAGCGCTTGCCCCCACGGCAAGTCTCAGGCGGGTGCGGCTGGTGCGTGACATGGATACTCCGCGGCTCTTGAAGGTGCCCTGGAGCTGCCCGGAAGCAGGTCCAAGGGTGTTCGAAATATCAGACATCGGTCAGCACTTCGAACGGCAAGATAGGGAAGGGTCGTGTGCACGTCAATGGGGCCGGGGCGTGGAGGGACGTAGGGTCGAGGGCATGCATGCGCTGTTCCCGTACCTGGCCCTGCTCGGCTTCCTGGCCGCCGTACTGGGCTTCTTCACCTGGCTGTCCCGGCGGATCCGCCGCCGCGGCACCGCTGGCGGCGGCATGAGCGGCGCCCTGGCGGCATACGAGGAAGCCTTCCGGACCACGAGTCACGCCTCGCACCACGAGATCCGGGTCCAGGCCCGCCGAAAGGCGCCCACGGACTCGCCGGACGGCTGGCGTCGGCGGCGGCGCGGGAAGGGGTGACGGTGGGCGGGTTCTGGCCGGTACCGGATGTGTTGGCGTATCTGTCCGGGAGTTGGCGGGTGCGGAGGTCGGTGCGGGACCTGTCGAGCGGGGACGAGGGCGACTTCGCGGGCACGACCGTCTTCGGCGCACTGCCCGAAGGGGGCCTGCTGCACACGGAGTCGGGCACGTTCACCTGGCAGGGCGTGCCCCGCCCCGCCGAGCGGACGCTACGGTTCCTGCCGGGCGGGACGCCGGGTGTGGCCGACGTCCGCTTCGGCGACGGGCGGCCCTTCCACGACCTGGATCTGACGTCGGGGCACCATGTCGCCGACCATCCCTGCTCGGCGGATCTCTACCGGGGCGAGTTCACCGTGCTGGACGCGGACCACTGGCGGACGGTGTGGCGGGTGGGTGGGCCCGCGAAGGATCTGGTGC
>NZ_JBLTJC010000464.1:0-7310 GCF_048158785.1 Streptomyces colwelliae
CCCGGTAAGTCCGATGCCGCGGCCCCCGGCTCGGAACCGGGGGCCGCGGCATCTCCATCAGCGTCTGCCGTACGTCAGTTCCTGCCCTTGGTGACGACCCACTTGCCGCCCACCCAGTTGCCGACCGTCTCGTAGCCGGAGCGGAAGGAGCCGAGCCAGTCGAGCTTGAGGGAGGCTTCGGCGGTGGACTTGACGGGGGTGTAGCTGCTCGCGTCGGTGGCCGAACCGCCCGTGGTGTTCTTGGCGTAGTACGGGAAGGGGTAGACCGGACGGGAGGCGGTGGTGTTCCCGCTGCTGTCGACCGACTTCGTCGTCAGGCTCGCCGGGGCGTCGCCCTTGGTGACCCAGTCGGTGATCGCGGTCAGCGCGTCGAAGGTGTCCGGGCCCTGGCCGCCGCCGCAGTGTGCGACGCCGGGGAGCAGGAAGAGGCGGGCGAAGGTCTTGGTGGCCGCCTCGCCGCCCATGACCTTCTCAACTGCCTTGTAGTAGGCCATCGTTCCGACGGCCGGGATGTGCTGGTCGCCGAGGCCGTGCCAGAGGATCAGCTTGCCGCCGGCCTTCTTGAAGGCGGTGAGGTCGGGGTCGGTGGCGTCGTACATGCCCTCGCCCAGCCGCATGACCTTCTTGTAGTAGGCGGCCGTGAACTTGATGTCCTTGTACGTCAGGGTCGGTTGGGGGCTGTCGAAGATCTGGTAGCGCAGGGTCTCCCGGACGAAGCTGATGTCGCCGCTGGCGCCGGTGGCGGTGGCCGGGGTGATGATCCCGGCCCAGTTCAGCTCGGAGCCGCGCAACTGGTAGCCGGGGTAGAGGAGTTGGCCGTGTTCGTCGGTGGGTCCGGCGTAGATGCGGCGCAGGGTGGTGACCTGGTCGGCGGTCAGGCAGTACGCGTCGGACGTCGAGGTCTGGCCGGCCTCGCACTGGATGGTGCCGGGGTCCCAGGTGCAGCTCAGCGGGTCGGCGATGATGCCGTCGGCGGGGGCGCCGCAGCCCTTGAGCACAGCCTTGTGGAGGTCGGCGAGGTCGGCGTTGGTGATGGTCGCCGGGCCAGCGTTCAGGTACACGGACTGGGCGGTCCAGGCGTGCGAGAAGGTATTCAGCGCGGTGAAGTTGTTGGCCGGGGCGCCGGCGATGACGCCGTCGAAGTCGGTCGGGTAGCGCTGGGCCTCGGTGAGGGCCTGGTGGCCGCCCTGGGAGCAGCCGTCGAAGTAGGAGTGGGTGGCTGCCTGGCCGTAGTACTGCTTGATGATTGCCTTGGCGGCCTGGACCAGTTCATGGTCGGACTTGTAGCCGAAGTCGGCGCGCAGGGTCGGGTCGGTGGAGAAGAGGCCGCCGCCCTGGTAGTGGCCCTCGTCGCTGGAGGCGACGGCGAAGGCGCCGGTGGTCAGCGGGACGCAGCCGGTCGAGGCGGGGGCGCTGGTGACGTTCACGTTGCCGCAGAGGCCGCCGCAGCCGACCTGGAGGTAGTTGGCCTGCCAGCCGGTCTGGGGCAGCTTGATCTCGAAGTGGAGTTGCGGGGCGATGACGCCCTTGACGTCACAAGCGGCCCAGTTTCCAAGGGTGTTGGCGCTCGCGGCGAGCTCGGTGGCCGAGGTGATCTCGAAGGGCACGCCGGGGACGGCGGCGGCCAGGTCGAGCTGGGCGATGCCGGAGCAGGACATGGCCGGCGTGATGCCCGCGGTCGTGGTGCTCGCCGAAACGGCCTTCGCCGACGCCGGGTCGGCGGCCTGCGCACTGCCCGTGGTGCTGCCGGCCAGCGCCACGCTCGCACCGGTGACCAGTGCGACGACTGCGGCGAGGGTGGCTGTGAAGGTGGCCGAATTCCACCGATGCCTTCTGAACAGCTGGGGCATGCCGGGTACTCCGTTCGATCGCCGGATCGGGGTTCGTGCCGAGGTGCCGTGACAGGCGTGGAAACCGGTGGGCGCGCTACGGCCGAGGCCGGCTCCACGATGGAGGCACGGCGAGGAACGTAGCTCTCCGAAAATCCGTGCGCAATACCGTCGCCGAGATTGTTAACGATTTCGTCGAAACTTTCTGCCGCGCCAGCCACGGATACGCGCGATCAGTACCAGATCCGCGTGAAATCCCCCCGCCCCCTTCCCGTCCTTTTTTCTGCGCGAACCATTGTTTGTACCGACCGTTAGGTCTATTTTATCGCCAGCCGCACCGGAGCTGCGAAAGGAGGCAGGCATGCCCGCCGCCCGGGTCGTCGCGACCGGCACGCGCCGCTCTCGCGCCGTATGCCCCCGACGCAGTCAGATCCAGAGCCGCCCTCTGCACCTCCGCTCACCCACGGAAGGCCGCTGATGTCCCAGACACAAACCCCGCTCCCGGAGACCGAGGAGAGATCTCTCTCCACCACCCGCAACGTCCTCGTCATCGTGGCGCTTGTGTGGACCGTCCAACTGGTCGCGCTGGTCGCCGCGTTGTCCGGCATCGCGCAGGCCGATGTCGCGATCCACTTCCGGACCACGAACATCGCCTGGTTCACCCTGATGACCCTGCTGACCGGGACCTTCTTCCTGCCTTTCGCCGTCAAGGCCGCGGCGATCTTCGGCAAGAAGCGCGTCCTGCTCGCCGCCACCGGCCTCGGCTTCGTCGGCGACCTGCTCGCCGCCGTCGCCACCGACTACCGCACCCTGCTGATCGGGCGCGGCATCGCGGGCATCTACGCGGCCACCGCCCCGCTCGCCTACGCGATCACCCGCGACGTGTTCCCCCGCCGTTGGGTCGGCCTCGCCAGCGGAATCCTCGCGGGCGGGATCGGCCTCGTCGCCTTCGGCGGGCCTTTCCTGTCCGGCTGGCTCCTGGACGACTACGGCTTCCGCGGCGTGCTGTGGTTCATGGCCATCAGCACCGCACTGAGCTTCGTCCTGGTGGCCGCCTTCGTGCCGGAGAGCCCGATCCGTGCGGTGGCCGGCCGGATGGACTGGGCCGGAGGAATCCTCCTCGGCGGCGGGATCACCGCGCTCGTCTACGCCGTCGGTGAGGGGTCGAACTGGGGCTGGAGCAGCGGCAAGTTCATCACCTGGGTCGTCGCGTCGGCCGTCATCTTGATCGTCTTCGTGCTCGTCGAGCGCCGGGTCGCCGAACCGCTGTTCCCGTCGGCCATGACCCGGCGTCGTCCGGTGTGGACCGTGCTTCTGGCGACATCCGTCGCGGCCGGCGCACTCAGCGCCGTCGGCGTGGTGATCCAGCTGCTGATCCTGATGCCGAAGATCCCCACCATCTCCGACGGCCTGGGCTGGTCCGGGACCCACAACGCCATCGTCACCAGTCCGATCAGCGCCATGATCATCGTGGGGGCCGTCGGCACCGGCATGCTCGCCCGCCGGATGGACTCGCGGATCCTGCTGGGCGTCGGTGCCCTGCTCGCGATATTCGGTTACGGTCTCGGCACCCACCTGCACCACAGCGCCCCGCAGATCATCGGGATGGGTGTGTTCGCCGGGCTGGGCACGGGCATCGTCATGGCCAGTGTGCCCATCATGATCATCGAGGCGGTGACCCCAGAGGAGCAGGCGCTGGCCAACGGCGTCCAGACCCTCGGTATGGGCGTCGCGCAGATCATCGTCTCCCAGGTGGCCTTCGTCGTGATGGCGCAGCACGGGGCCGTCCTCAAGGGCACCCAGTTCTACCTCGACGCCGGCTTCACGAACGGCCTCTGGCTGGTCGTCGGATGCGTCACCGTGGGCGCGGCACTCGTTCTCCTGATCCCCAAGACCAAGCACCTCGACGAGGTGGTGGTCGGCCAGGCGCTCTGACGCCACGCGGACAGCCCCGTACACGCCGGTTCAGACGTTCCGCACGTACTCGGCGGCCGCGTCGAGCAACCAGTCCGCCAGATAACCGGCGAAGGAGGAACGGACCAACACCCAGAATCCGGCGCCTGGTTCGTCCCGGGCGACCAGCACGACTTGGGCGCGGGCCAGCGTCGTCTGGGCGCACCGTCCAGGACCGAAGGCACGCGGGTGCAGATCCAGCGGGCAACCGTGGGCGAGCAGATCGCGGGCACGGGCGCCCGAGACGAGGAGGGTGGTGCGCTGGGCGGAGACATCGGTGACGGCGATGTGTTCGTCACCGGCCGCCGCCCTGATCCGGTTCTCCACGTCCCGCTGGGTGTCCGGCGGTCCCACCACGAGCCACTCGTCCGGGCCGAGCCACAACACGGTCAACTCCCCTGCCCGCACCGCCGCGTTGGGCTCAAGGGGCAGGGACAGGCCGAGCGCGAGTCCTACGGCGTCCGCCGCCGCGCCCTTCGCGTCGAGCCGGAGGTTCACCTGGGCCAGAAAGGGGAGTTCGGCCAGCCGGATCGCGCCGCCGGAGGATCGGGTGGTGGCCGCCAGCCGGTCGGCGGCGCCCGCGAGGGGGCTGCGGCGCGGGACGGAAAGGGCGGTGTCAGCCATCGCGGCGGGCTCCCTCGGGGTCGTAGAGGACGGGGCTTGCGACCGTCACCGGGATCAACCGGTCGCCCACGGGGGCGTAGAGGCGTTCGCCGATGCGGTCGCGGCCGCCCTTGATCAGGGCGAGGGCGAAGGTGCGGCCGAGGGCGGCGCTGCGGTAGCTGGAGGTGACGTGGCCGAGCATCGGGACGGGCGGGGCCGGGAGCACGCTGTCCGCGATGAGTTGGGTGCCCTCGGGGAGGAAGGCGGCGGGGTCCTCGGGGAGCAGGCCGACGAGGTGTTTGCGGTCGGGGCGGACGGCGTCGGCGCGGGCGTAGGAGCGCTTGCCGATGAAGTCGGGCTTCTTCTTCGAGACCGCCCAACTCATGCCGAGATCCTGCGGAGTAACCGTGCCGTCGGTGTCCTGGCCGATGATCGGGTAGCCCTTCTCGGCGCGCAGGACGTGCATGGTCTCGGTGCCGTACGGCGTGATGCCGAAGGGGGCACCGGTCTCGTACAGCGCCTCCCACAGGGCGAGGGCCTCCCAGGGTGACACGTTGATCTCGTAGGCGAGTTCGCCGGAGAAGCTGATCCGGCACACCCTGGCCTCGATGCCGGCGACGGTGGTGTCCCGCCAGGCCATGAACGGGAAGTCGTCGTTGTCTACGGCCAGTTGGGGTGCGAGGGCGCCGAGCACTTCGCGGGAGCGGGGGCCGACCAGGGCGACGGTGGCCCACTGTTCGGTCACCGAGGCGCAGTGGACGCGGAGTTCGGGCCACTCGGTCTGGTGCCACTCCTCCATCCAGTCCAGTACGGCGGCCGCGTTGCCGGTGGTCGTGGTGACCAGGTAGCGGTCAGGTGCGAGGCGGATGGCGGTGCCGTCGTCGAAGACCATGCCGTCCGGGCGGCACATGACGCCGTAACGGATCATGCCGACCTTCAGGTTGCTCATCATGTTGGTGTAGAGCCGGTCCAGGAAGACCGGCGCGTCCGGGCCCTGTACGTCGATCTTGCCGAGCGTGGAACCGTCCATGAAGGCGACGCTCTCGCGTGCCGCCGCGCACTCGCGCAGGACGGCGCTCTCCATGTCCTCGCCGGCGCGCGGGTAGTACCAAGGCCGTTTCCACTGGCCGACGTTCTCGAACAGCGCGCCCTGCATGACGTGCCAGTCGTGCAGCGCGGTCGTACGGATCGGGTCGTGCAGCGCGCCCCGGTCGCGGCCGGCGAGGGTGGCGAAGGAGACGGGTGTGTACGGCGGGCGGAATGTCGTCGTACCGAGCAACGACACGTCCACGCCGAGGAGTTCGGCCACCACGCCGCTGGCCAGAACACCCGAGGTCTTCCCCTGGTCGTTGGCCGTGCCGGCCGTCGTGTAGCGCTTGGTGTGTTCGACCGAGTCGAGGCCGGCGGCGGTGGCACGGGTCAAGTCGGCGACGGTGACGTCTCGTTGGAGGTCCACGAAGCGGGGGGCGTCACCGGCGCCGGGGACGTCGAAGACGTGCATGGCGGGGGTGTGGGGTTCGCCGGTCACCTGGGGCAGGGAAGGCGGTTCGGCCGTGTAGCCCTCGGCCTCTGTCGCCCGAACCCCTGCGGCCGCGCCCTGCAACAGGGCTCCGGCCAGGTCGAATTCACCGTTCGCGCCGCCCGCGACCTCGACCAGCTGACGGCAGGTGTCGGGGACGAAGGAGCCGAGGGTGTCGTCGTAGCGGAGTTTGCCGCCTGCCTGGCTGAAGAGGTGGGCGACGGGGTTCCAGCCGCCGGAGACCAGGAGGAGGTCGGCGGCGAACCGCCTTGTCGTGCCCTTGGTTTCGCCGTACGGGGCGACCGTCACGGCGGTCAGGCGTGGGGCGCCCTCGGTGCCCACGACCGCGTGTCCGGTCAGTACCTCGATGCCTGCCTCACGGGCTCGGCCCGCCCACTCCTGCGGCTCGGACGGGCGGGTGTCCACGATCGCCGCGACCTCCACGCCTGCCGCCGCCAGGTCCAACGCGGCTGCGTACGCGGTGTCGTTGGTGGTGAAGACGACGGCGCCACGGCCGGGGAGGACGCCGTAGCGATGGACGTAGGCGCGGGACGAGGCGGCGAGCATCACGCCGGGGCGGTCGTTGTCCGCGAAGGCGAGTGAGCGCTCGTGGGCGCCTGTTGCGAGGACGACGCGGCGGGCGCGGATGCGCCAGACGCGTTCTCGGGAGACGTGGGCGGGGGCCGCTGCGCCGAGGTGGTTGGTGCGGCGTTCCACGGCGAGGAGGTGGTTGTCGTCGTAGTGGCCGAAGACGGTGGTGCGGCGGAGTACGCGTACGTCGGGTGCCGCGGCGAGCTCCTCGCTCAACTCGGCTACCCAGTCGAGGAGTTGAGCCGTGTCCAGCAGGCTTCCGCCCAGTTCGGGGCGGTCGTCGGCGAGGATCACTCGGGCTCCGGTGCGGGCTGCGGCTGCGGCGGCTGCGAGGCCGGCCGGGCCCGCGCCTACGACGAGCAGGTCGCAGTGGGCGTGGACGGCGTCGTAGCGAGCCGGGTCGGGTTCCGTGGCCAGGCGGCCCTGGCCCGGGAGGCTGGTCGCGACCAGGCCGTCGTACAGCTCGACGGTCGTTGCCGGGAGCATCGGCTCGGGGAAGGGGGCCTCGATCTGGATGACGGCGTTGGGTTCCTCGACGCCGGCCGTGAAGATGCCTCGGGGGCGGCCGAGTTTGATGCTGGTGCCGGTTTGGATGACGCCGTTCGCGAGGAGGGCGGAGGCGAGGGTGTCGCCTTTGTAGCCCGTGTATTCGGTGCCGTCGAAGGTGAAGGTGAGGGGGGTATCTCGGTGGATTCGGCCGTGGGTGGGGTGGCGGAACGGATGGGTTTCTTCGCCCCCGCCGCCCCTACCCGTCCCATCCTCCTGGGGCTCTGCCCCTTCGACCCCGTTCCCAGGGGGCTCCGCCCCCTGGGAAC
>NZ_JBLTJC010000465.1:0-7287 GCF_048158785.1 Streptomyces colwelliae
GCCCGAGCGTTTCGTACCGGGCCACGATGCTGGCGATCGTTCCCCTCACCATGCCGAGGACGGGGTCGTCGGCGTTGGAAACAGCCGGCCGCGGGCACCTGCCACTACCGGTATCTCAAGGGCGAGCCGATCGAGGATCCCAAGTGCACGCCGGGCGCGGTCTGGCGGGGCGCGCGGCTGCGGTGAGCGAGCCGTAGCGCCCGCGCGGGACCGTGCGCTTTGCGCGGTGGGCTGTGGAACCCGCCGTACGGCCGGAGCCCAGCAGGGAGCGCATGGGGGCGAGTGTGTCGTTCGTGAGCCGTCCGGACCAGGCCAGATTCCATACGGCGTCGGCCAGTTGGGGATCGGTGACGTCCGGGTGGGTGGTCGCGCGGATCTGGTCGGTGATCTGGCGGAAGAAGAGGCCGTAGCCGCCGGAGAGGGTGTCCAGGACCGACTGGTGCAGCGCCGTGAGTTCGAGGGGGTGCGGCGGCGGGAGGAGTAGGGGGGCCGCGTCCGCCAGGTACAGGGAGATCCAGCCGTCCTTGCCGGGGAGGGCGCCCGCGCCGGCCCACACCAGCTCGCCGGCGGAGGTGAGTTCGTCGAGCATCGCGGGTGCGTAGTTCGCCACGCGGGACGGGAGGACGAGCTTCTCCAGGGCGGACGCGGGCACGGAGGCACCTTGCAACTGCTCGACGGCGCGCACCAGTCCGTCGATGCCGCGCAGCCCGTGGCCCTTGCCGATGTGCTGCCACTGGGGGAGGAACTGCGCGAGCGCGGCCGGCGGCACCGGCTCCAACTCGTGCCGCAGTGCGGCCAGAGAGCGGCGGCGCAGGCGACGCAGCACCGTCGCGTCGCACCACTCCTGGCCGATGCCGGCCGGGTGGAACTCCCCTTGTACGACCCGGCCGTTGGCCGCGAGCCGCTGCAACGCGCCGTCGGTGACCGCCACGCCCAGACCGAAGCGGGCCGCTGCTGTGGCCGACGTGAACGGGCCGTGGGTGCGCGCGTGCCGTGCCAGGAGGTCACCGAGCGGGTCCTTGACCGGTTCGGTGAACGCCTCCGGGACGCCGACCGGCAGCGCCGTACCGAGCGCGTCACGCAGGCGGCCCGCGTCCTCGATCGCCGCCCAGTGGTCGGCACCGGCGATACGGACCCGGATCGCGCGGCGGGCCGAGGCCAGCTCCTGGGCCCACTGCGGCGCGGCGCCCCGCTCGGCCAACTCGGCGTCGGTGAGCGGGCCGAGCATCCGCAGCAGGTCGGCGACGCCCTCGACGTCCTTGATGCGGCGGTCCTCGGTGAGCCACTGGAGTTCGCGCTCCAGCTCGGTCAGCACCTCGGCGTCGAGGAGTTCGCGCAACTCCGCCTGGCCGAGCAGCTCGGCCAGCAGGTGGGAGTCGAGGGACAGGGCGGCGGCGCGGCGCTCGGCGAGCGGTGAGTCTCCCTCGTACAGGAACTGGGCGACGTACCCGAAGAGGAGGGAGCGGGCGAAGGGGGACGGCTCGGGGGTGGTCACCTCGACGAGGCGCACCTTGCGGGACTCCAGGTCGCCCATCAGCTCGGTGAGGCCGGGGACGTCGAAGACGTCCTGGAGGCATTCGCGGACCGCTTCCAGGACGATCGGGAACGAGCCGAACTCGCTTGCCACCTGGAGCAGTTGGGCGGCGCGCTGGCGCTGCTGCCACAGCGGGGTTCGCTTGCCGGGGTTGCGGCGCGGCAGCAGCAGCGCGCGGGCGGCGCACTCGCGGAAGCGGGCCGCGAACAGGGCGGAGCCGCCGACCTGGTCGGTGACGATCTGATTGACCTCGCCCTTGTCGAAGGCGACGTCCGCCGCGCCTACGGGGGCCTGGTCGACGTCGTACTCCATGCCGGCCTTCATGGGTTCCTGGTCGAGCAGGTCCAGGCCCATCAGGTCGGCGTCGGGCAGTCGTAGGACGATGCCGTCGTCGGCGTGCATCACCTGGGCGTCCATGCCGTAGCGCTCGGAGAGGCGGGCGCCGAGGGCGAGGGCCCAAGGGGCGTGGACCTGGGCGCCGAAGGGGGAGTGGATGACCACGCGCCAGTCGCCGAGCTCGTCCCGGAAGCGCTCCACGACGATCGTGCGGTCGTCCGGGATGTGGCCGCAAGCCTCTCGCTGCTCGGCCAGGTACGACAGGACGTTCTCCGCGGCCCAGGCGTCCAGGCCCGCGGCGAGGAGGCGCAGGCGGGCGTCCTCCTTGGGCTGCGAGCCGACCTCGCGCAGGAACGCGCCCACCGCGCGGCCCAGTTCGAGCGGGCGGCCCAGCTGGTCGCCCTTCCAGAAGGGGAGACGGCCCGGGACGCCCGGCGCGGGGGAGACCAGGACGCGGTCGCGGGTGATGTCCTCGATTCGCCAGGAGCTGGTGCCGAGGGTGAAGACGTCGCCCACCCGGGACTCGTAGACCATCTCCTCGTCCAGCTCGCCGACCCTGCCGCCGCCCTTCTTGGGGTCGGCGCCCGCGAGGAAGACCCCGAAGAGACCGCGGTCGGGGATAGTGCCGCCGGATGTGACAGCGAGGCGCTGCGCCCCGGGGCGGCCGGTGATCGTGCCGGCGATGCGGTCCCACACCACGCGCGGGCGCAGCTCCGCGAACGCGTCGGACGGATAGCGGCCCGCGAGCATGTCGAGTACGGCCGTGAACGCCGACTCCGGGAGCGAGGCGAAGGGCGCGGCACGGCGGACCGTGGCGAGCAGGTCGTCGACCTGCCAGGTGTCCAGCGCCGTCATCGCGACGAGCTGCTGGGCGAGGACGTCCAGGGGGTTGGCGGGGACCCTCAGGGACTCGATGGAGCCGGTGCGCATCCGCTCGGTGACCACGGCGGCCTGGACGAGGTCGCCCCGGTACTTCGGGAAGACCACGCCCGTGGAGACCGCGCCGACCTGGTGTCCCGCGCGGCCCACGCGCTGGAGGCCGGAGGCCACCGAGGGCGGGGACTCCACCTGGATGACGAGATCGACGGCACCCATGTCGATGCCCAGCTCCAGACTGGACGTGGCCACCACGGCGGGCAGTCGGCCCGCCTTGAGGTCCTCCTCGACCTGGGCCCGCTGCTCCTTGGAGACCGAGCCGTGGTGGGCGCGGGCGATGACCGGGGGCGCGCCCTGGGCGGCACCGGAACCGCCCATCAGCTCGGCCGGTGCGTGGTGTTCGTCCAGGGACTCACCGGTCGCGCGCTCGTAGGCGATCTCGTTGAGCCGGTTGCACAGACGCTCCGCGAGGCGGCGGGAGTTGGCGAACACGATCGTTGAACGATGCGACTGGACGAGGTCGGTGATGCGCTCCTCGACATGCGGCCAGATCGACGGCTTCTCCGCGCCCTCCTTGCCGTCGGCCACCGGGGAGCCGCCCAACTCGCCCAGATCCTCGACCGGGACGACCACGGAGAGGTCGAACTCCTTGCCGGATTTCGGCTGGACGATCTCCACCTTGCGGCGCGGGGAGAGATAGCGGGCGACCTCGTCGACCGGGCGCACCGTCGCCGAGAGGCCGATACGGCGGGCCGGCTTCGGCAGCAGCTCGTCCAGCCGCTCCAGGGACAGCGCGAGATGCGCGCCCCGCTTGGTGCCCGCGACCGCGTGCACCTCGTCCAGGATCACCGTCTCGATGCCGGTCAGCGCGTCGCGCGTGGCCGACGTCAGCATCAGGAACAGGGACTCCGGGGTGGTGATCAGGATGTCCGGCGGGCGCGTGGACAGCGCGCGGCGCTCGGCGGGCGGGGTGTCGCCGGAGCGGATGCCGACCTTGACCTCGGGCTCGGGCAGGCCCAAGCGGACGGATTCCTGACGGATGCCGGTGAGCGGGCTACGGAGGTTGCGCTCCACGTCGACCGCGAGGGCCTTGAGCGGAGACACGTACAGGACCCGGCAGCGCTTCCTCGGGTCGGCGGGCGGGGGCGTCGCGGCGAGCTGGTCCAGGGCGGCGAGGAAGGCGGCCAGGGTCTTGCCGGAGCCGGTCGGGGCGACCACCAGCACGTCCGAGCCCTCACCGATGGCCTGCCACGCGCCCGCCTGGGCCGCGGTGGGCGCGGAGAAGGCCCCCGTGAACCAGCCGCGGGTCGCGGGGGAGAAGCCGTCGAGGGCTCGGTGTGCGGAGCTGACCATGCGTCCATCCTGCACCCGACCACTGACAATGCGGCTGACCTGCGGGGATTCTCCGGTGGCGGCTCGCGGAACCGCCTCGGTGCCTGCCGGCCGCCGTGGGCAGGACCGTTTCGGCGGATTCCGGTCGCCGTGGCCAGGACCGCTTCGTTCCGTCGCCGTGGCGGAGAATGGCCGTATGGCGGGTTCGGGCGAGCTGGCGAGGCATTGGCGGTACACGGAGCTGCCCGGCGTCGACCTGCTGCGGGCCCGGTACATCCGCAAGACCTTCGTCCGGCATACGCACGAGAACTTCGTCATCGCCGCCATCGCGGACGGCGTCGAGGTGTTCCACCACGGTGGGGGCGATGTGTCCGCCGGGGCGGGAGCGCTCGCGCTGGTCAATCCCGACACTCCGCACACCGGCCGGGCGGGCGTGCCCGAGGGCTGGCGGTACGGGGCGGTCTATCCGTCGCCCGAGGTGGTGGCCGCGATAGCCGCCGAGACCACCTCGATCCGCGGCACTCCCGGTTTCATCAGTCCCGTGCTCGACGACCCCTACACCGTCGGGCTCGTCCACCAGATCCTGCGTGCGGCCGACGAGGGCAACGCGCTCGCCGCCGACACCCTGCTGCGCGTCGCCGTCACCAGGCTGCTCCGGCTGAACGGCGGACCGCTGCCGCAGCGCGCCGTGCCCACGGCCGGCGGTCGGGTCGCCGCACGCGCGCGTGCCGTGCTGGAAGCGCGGATGGCGGAACCGCCCACCCTTGAGCAGCTCGCCGGAGACCTGGGGGCCAGTCCCTTCGCGCTGCTGCGTGCGTTCCGGGGCGCCTACGGGATGCCGCCCCACACCTGGCTGACCGACGCCCGTGTACGAAAGGCACGCCGTCTCCTGGACGCGGGTACCGCGCCCGCGGACGCCGCCGTCGCCGTCGGGTTCACGGACCAGCCGCACCTCAACCGGCACTTCGCCCGGATCGTGGGCGTGCCCCCGGGCGCGTACCAGCGGGAGCGCAAGAACGTACAAGACGCGGGACGGCGACTGCTCCTACCGTCCGACACGTGGCAGAACAGATCGCTTCAGAAGACATATGCGCCGGAGCAGGAGGGAGACGGGCCCCCGAGGCAGGGGGAAAGCCGGACTCCGCCGTCGTACGGGACGCGCTCGGAGTCGGGGTCGCCGTAGGGCTCTCCGGGTTCGCCTTCGGGGTGACCTCGGCCGGTGGCGGGCTCACCCTGCTACAGACCTGCGCCCTGAGCCTCCTGGTGTTCACCGGTGCCTCCCAGTTCGCGCTCGTGGGAGCGCTCGCGGCCGGTGGCAATCCGCTCACCGCGGCGGCGGGAGCCTTCTTCCTGGGCGTGCGCAACACCTTCTACGGGCTGCGCCTCTCGCAGCTGCTGGCCCTCCCGCGCGCGGTGCGGCCCTTCGCCGCCCAGTGGGTCATCGACGAGACAGCGGCCGTGACGCTCGCGCAGCCCACGCGTCGTGCCGCACGCATCGGGTTCACCGTCACCGGGCTCACCCTGTACCTGCTGTGGAACCTCACCACGCTGCTCGGCGCGCTGGGCGCCAAGGCCATCGGGGACACGGACGCCTGGGGTCTCGACGCGGCCGGGCCCGCCGTCTTCCTGGCGCTGCTCGCACCCATGCTCAAGACCACCACCGAGCGTGCCGTCGCGGCATTCGCGGTCCTGTTGGGACTGGGGCTGCTGCCCGTGCTGCCGGCCGGTGTGCCGGTCCTGGCGGCGGCTCTCGCGGCGCCGATCGTTCTCTACGTAGAGGGTCGTCGGCAGAGCGGTGCACGTAACGACGCACCAGAAGAAGGCAGTTACGACGCACAGGAGGAAGACCGTTGACCGTCTGGATCGCGATCGCGGCAACCGCCCTCGGCTGCTACGTCGTCAAGCTCGCCGGACTGCTGGTGCCCGCGGGCGCGCTCGAGAGGCCGCTGGTGCGGCGGCTCGCCGCCCTGTTGCCGGTCGCTCTGCTCGCCGCGCTCACGGCCCAGCAGACCTTCGCCGACGGGCACGCGCTCGTGCTCGACGCCCGGGCCGCGGGGCTCGCGGCGGCCGCCGTGGCGCTGGTGCTGCGGGCACCGTTCCTGCTCGTCGTCGCGGCGGCCGTACTGGTGACGGCGGGCGTGCGGGCCATCGGCGGCTGAGGCGGCCCGGGGTCAGCCCACGGAGCGGCCGTACGCCTTCAGGGTGCGCAGTGCCTGGATCGTCACCATGGGGCGCGCCTCCATGGCGATGCCCGGAGCCCACTGGCGCCAGCGGATCGGCCAGCCGCCGTCCTCCTGCTGATCGCCCGCCAGGTGGTCCAGGGAGCGGGCCATCTCGTCGTCCGTGAACCACGCGCGCGCGAGTGAACTCGGCGTCTTCGCATAGTCGTACGGGAAGTGGTGCTCGCCCGGCGCGTATCCGGGGGCGACCGGATAGGCCTCCAGGTGCTCCGGGTCGAGGGCGGCGAGCCGGTGCTCGCGCACCAGGCGCCCGAGGCGGTCGGCGGCGGCCTCCGCGCGCGGGCGGTCGGGCGCCGAGTCCAGGAAGGCGACGGCGGCCTCGATCTCGTAGGGGTGTGACTTCTCCAGGGAGTCGACGGCCTGCCAGCAGAAGTCGGTGGCCCGGAACAGCCAGGCGTGCCACACCTCGTTGCGGTGCAGCAGGCCCACCACCGGCCCGGTGGCGAGGAGTTCGCTGGGCGGGTCGTCCACGATCGGCACGAAGGGGGCCGTCGGATAGCCGCGCTGGCCGGGAAGGATCGCCGGCAGGGCGCCGTCAGCCGTGGAGACCGAGGTCAGATAGCGGCACACGCGTTCCACCCGCTGCCCGCCGCAGCGCCCGACGGCGTCCAGGACGCGCAGCGCGTGACCGGTGTGCAGCGGCTGACTGACCGGGCCGCGCAGATCGGGTTCCAGCGCGTGCCCGTAGCCGCCGTCCTCGTTGCGGTAGGCGTCCAGCGCGGTCTCCACCGGATCGGGTTCGCCGTTGAGGAAGTGGTACGCGAAGAGGCGCTGTTCCAGCACGCGCGCGGTGAGCCAGACGAAGTGCTCGGCGCGGAAGAGCGGGGAGTGCGGGCGCCGCGCAGTTCCTCGATGCGGACCAGCGCGCCGAGCAGATCGCCGCCGACGCCGCCGATCATGCGGTCGGGCAGCAGGAGTACGGCCGCGTCGGCGTCGCCGGTGAGGGTGAGTTCGGGGGGGTACAGGCGG
>NZ_JBLTJC010000466.1:0-7259 GCF_048158785.1 Streptomyces colwelliae
GTGGGGTCGTGTCCGTGGGCGGGACGACGGCACGTTCGGCGACGCGGGTGCCGGAGCCCTGGCGGGCGGTGAGCCAGCCCTCGGCGACCAGGTCGGCGTAGGCGTCGGCGACCGTGTTGCGGGCGATGCCCAGGTCGGCGGCGAGGGAGCGGGAGGAGGGCAGCCGGGTGCCGGGGGCGAGGCGGCCGGTGCGGACGGCGTCGCGCAGCGCGTCCGTGAGGCCGCGGCGGACACCGGTGCTGGTGCCGGTCGGTTCGACATGCAGGTCGACGCCAAAAGTGGCCCAAGATCTCGCCATGGAAATGGACCATACTCCTGGGCTGCCTGACTTCTAGAGTCGAGACATGACCACAGCACAGGAAGCTCCTTACGCCCACGAACACAGTCCCCGCCTGGACTGGGCCCAGCACGCGCCCGAGGTCTACAAGGCGATGGTCCGTCTCGACGCCGCCGCTCGTCGGGGCCTGGACCCGAAGCTGCTGGAACTGGTGAAGATCCGCGCCTCGCAGCTCAACCACTGCGCGTTCTGCCTCGACATGCACACCAAGGACGCGCTCGCGGCGGGCGAGAGCGTGGAGCGGATCATTCAGCTCGGCGCGTGGGAGGAGTCGCGGCACTTCTACACCGAGAAGGAGCTGGCGGCGATCGAGCTGACCGAGGCGGTCACCGTGATCACGGACGGATTCGTGCCGGACGAGGTGTACGAGCGGACGGCCGAGCAGTTCGAGGAGGCCGAGCTGGCGCAGCTGATCGCCGCGATCACGGTGATCAACGCGTGGAACCGGTTCGGGGTGAGCACGCGGATGGTGCCGGGGCACTACAAGGCTGGACAGTTCAAGTGACGTCGCCTGCACGGGTGTTGGGCCACGAGGTCCGGGGGTGTCGGCCGTGAGCAAGGTGGAGCTGTTCCGGAGTCTGCATCGGCGGCGGCTGCCCGGTGATCCGCTGGTGCTGCCGGGGCCCTGGGACGCGGTCAGTGCGCGGGTGTTCGTGGAGGCCGGGTTCGCGGCTCTCGCCACGCCCAGTGCCGGGGTTGCCGCCTCGCTCGGGTACGAGGACGGGGCTGTGCCGGCGGACGAGATGTTCGCGGCGGTCGCGCGGATCGTGCGGGCCGTGGATGTGCCGGTGTCGGCGGATGTCGAGGGTGGGTACGGGCTGGCGCCGAAGGAGCTGGTGGAGCGGCTGCTGGAGGCGGGGGCGGTGGGGTGCAACCTCGAGGACTCCGACGGGGGTGTGCTCAAGGACCCGCGGCAGCACGCCGAGTGGCTGGCCGAGGTGCGGTCGGTGGCGGCGGAGCGGTTGTTCGTCAACGCGCGGGTCGACACCTTCCTGCACGGTGACGGGAATCCCGAACGGGCCATCGAGCGGGCCGCGTTGTACGTCGCCGCGGGTGCCGACTGTGTCTATCCGATCATGGCGCCGGCCGATGTGCTGCCGTTGCTGCGGTCCGGTATCCAGGGGCCGGTCAACGTGTTCGCGCGGCTGGACGGCAAGGGCCCCTCGCCCACCGAACTCGGTGAACTCGGGGCCACTCGCATCACGTTCGGGCCGGAGCTCCAGCGCTGGGCGGCACTCGCGCTCCAGGGGATGGCCGCTGAGCTGAAGCGGTGAGCGGGTTCAGGACAGCCATGCCTTCCAGGTGGCGGGGTGGCTGTCCACCCACTTCTTCGCCGCGTCGGCCGGGGACAGCTTCTGGTCGGCGATCATCAGGGAGACCTCGTTCTGGTCCTCGGTCGTCCACTTGAACTTCTTCAGGAAGGCCGCCGCCTTGCCGCCCTTCTTCGCGAAGTCCGTGTTGAGGTACTTCTGGAGCGGGGTGTGGGGGTAGGCGCAGGCGACCTTGGCCGCGTCGGCGTCACAACCCTCCTTGTAGGCGGGGAGTTTCACCTCCGTCATGGGGACCTTCTTGAAGAGCCACTGGGGCGCGTACCAGTAGCTGAGGAAGGGCTTCTTCTCCTTGGCGAACTGCTTCATCTGGGTGATCTGCGCGGCCTCCGAACCGGCGAACACCACCTGGTAGTTGAGCTTCAGGTTCGTCACCAGGGCCTTGTCGTTGGTGACGTAGGAGGGCGAGCCGTCCATCAACTGGCCCTTGCTGCCGCTCTCGGCGGTGCGGAACAGCGAGGAGTACTTGTTGAGGTTCTTCCAGTTCGTGATGTCGGGGTGCTGCTTGACCAGGTAGGTCGGGACGTACCAGCCGATGTGGCCGGTGACCCCGAGGCCGCCCGCGCGCGTGATCGTCTTCTTGTCGTCGACGTAGCGCTTCTCCTGGTCGGGGTGGCCCCAGTCCTCCAGGATCGCGTCGACCCGGCCCTGGCTGAGCGCGTCCCAGGCGGGGACCTCGTCGACCTGGACGGTGTCGACGCGGTAGCCGAGCTTGTGCTCCAACAGGTACTGCGCGACAGCCACGTTGGCCTGTGCGCCCACCCAGGACTGGACGGAGAGGGTCACGGTCTTGGCGCCCTGCGCGTTGGCGAAGGGCGAGGCCTGCTTGGTCATGTCGGCGGCGCCACAGCCCGAGAGCAGGGCGAGGGACGTCACCGCGGCCACTGAGTAAGCCGTACGAACTCGCATGTCACGCTCCCTTCTTGGTGCGGCGTTCCGTCGGTTGCGTGACCCGGTCGAGCATCAGGCCCAGGCAGACGATCGCGGCGCCGGCGACGAGTCCGGTCGCCAAGTCGCCCTGGGCGAGGCCGAATACGGCGTCGTAGCCGAGGGCGCCGCCGCCGACCAGGCCGCCGATGATGACGACGGCGAGGACAAGGACCACGCCCTGGTTGACGGCGAGCATCAACGCCGGGCGGGCGAGCGGGAGTTGGATCTGCCGCAGCTGCTGGGCGCTGGTCGCGCCGAGCGAGCGGGCCGACTCCAGGGCGGCCGGGTCTACCTGGCGCAGGCCCTGGGTGGTGATGCGGACGACGGCGGGGAGGGCGTAGACGACCGCCGCCGCCACGGCGGGGGCGCGGCCTACGCCGAAGAGCGCGACGACCGGGATCAGGTACACGAACTGCGGCATGGTCTGGCAGACGTCGAGGACGGGGCGCAGGGCGCGTTCGAAGCGGTCGCTGCGGGCGGCGGCGATACCGGTCGCGAAGCCGAGGACGAGGGTGACGGCCACGGCGGCCAGTACCTGCGACAGGGTGTCGAGGGACGGTTTCCACACGCCGAGGACGCCGATCGCGGCCATGGCGAGGACGGCGGTGAGTGCGGTGCGCCAGGTGCCGATCACCCAGGCGAGGGCGGCGACGATCAGCAGCACCGACCACCACGGCAGCCATTGGAGGCCGTCGCGTACGGGGTCCAGGACCCAGGTGGTGAAGTGGCCGGCCCAGTCGGCGGTGCCGCCGAGGTAGGGGACGCCGGAGTAGAGGTGGGCGGTCATCCAGTCGACGACGCGGTTCACCGGTTCGGCGATGCCCAGGGTCCAGCCGGAGGGCCAGTCCAGGGCGCCGGCGAGACGGGCGACCACCGCCACGGCGACGGTGGCGCCGAGCGCGTACAGCCACAGGCGGCGACCCGACCCCGGCTCCCCCGCGGACTCGTCGCTCTGTTCGCCCGCCGCCGCGGTGACGCGGTCCAGCACGACGGCCAGGAGCACGATCGGGATGCCGGCGGCCAGGGCCGCGCCCACGTCCACGGAGGCGAGGGCCTGGTAGACGCGGTCACCGAGGCCTCCGGCGCCGATGACGGAGGCGATGACGGCCATGGAGAGGGCCATCATGATCGTCTGGTTGAGGCCGAGGAGGAGTTGCTTGCGGGCCAGCGGGAGCCGTGCGGTCAGCAGGCGTTGGCGTCCGGTGGCGCCCAGGGAGTCGACGGCTTCCAGGACCTCCGGGTCGGCGTTGCGCAGGCCGAGCGTGGTGAGGCGGGCCATGGGCGGGGCGGCGTATACGACGGTGGCCAGGACGGCCGCGGGGACGCCGATGCCGAAGACCAGGACGACGGGGAGGAGGTAGGCGAAGGCCGGGAGCACCTGCATGGTGTCCAGGACCGGGCGCAGTGCGCGGTCGGTGCGCTCGGAGAGGCCGCCGGCCAGGCCGAGCAGCGCGCCCACGACGACGGAGGTGAGCACCGCGATCACCATCAGCGCGAGGGTCTGCATGGTCGGTACCCACATGCCGAGCAGCCCGCAGGCGAGGAAGGCGACGCCGGTCCCGATCGCGAGCCGTACGCCCGCGACGCGCCAGGCGACGAGCGCGCCGAACGCGGTGACGCCCGCCCAGCCCGCGGCGAGCAGCACCAGGTAGACGGCCCGTACGGAGAGGACGACGGCGTTGCTGATGTAGCCGAAGAAGTAGAGGAACAGCGGGGAGCTGTCGCGGTTGTCGATGATCCAGTCGTTGGCCCGGCCCAGCGGACCGGACAGGTCGACGATGAGGGCGTGCGGCCAACTCCCGCTGGACCAGTGCGCGTTGGCGAGCGGTACGAGGACCGCCGCGGCGAGCGCGAGCAGCAGGAGCTTGTGCGCGGCCCGGTGCCGGAGGACGCCGGGGAGGGCGAGGCGCGGGGCGGGTGCGGTGACCGTTGCCATCAGACCGCCTCCTTGTGGAGCTCCGCTCCCGCTACGACGTCCAGCAACCGGGCGTGGTCGACCACGCCCAGACAGCGGCCGTCCTCCACGACGCAGGCGGGCTTTCCACTGCGGGACACGACCTTGATCGCCTCGGCGACGACCGCGTCGGCCGCGAGCGCACCGGGGTGCTCCTCGCCTCCGCAGTCCCCGGGCCGCATCGCCGTACGGACCGTCATGACGTCCGCGCGCGGGACGTCCCGTACGAACTCGCGGACGTAGTCGTCGGCCGGGGAGCCGACGATCTCCTCGGGGGTGCCGAGCTGGACGATGCGGCCGTCGCGCATCAGGGCGATGCGGTCGCCGAGTTTCAGCGCCTCGTTCAGATCGTGGGTGATGAAGACCATCGTGCGGCCCTCCTCGCGGTGCAGCCGGACGACCTCCTCCTGCATGTCGCGCCGGATCAGCGGGTCGAGCGCGCTGAACGGTTCGTCGAAGAGGAGGACTTGGGGGTCTACCGCCAACGCCCGCGCCAGGCCCACGCGTTGGCGCTGGCCGCCGGAGAGCTGGCCGGGGCGGCGCTGTTCCATGCCTTCCAGGCCCACCTTGGTGACGACCTCGGCGGCCCGGCGGCGGCGCTCGGCCTTGCCGACGCCCTGGATCTCCAGGCCGTAGGCGACGTTGTCGAGGACCGTGCGGTGCGGGAGGAGGCCGAAGTGCTGGAAGACCATCGCGGCGCGGTGGCGGCGCAGTTCGCGCAGCCGGGACTTGTCCATCGCGCGGACGTCCTCGCCGTCGATGGCGATGGTGCCGGCGGTGGGTTCGATGAGGCGGGTGAGGCAGCGGACCAGGGTGGACTTGCCGGAGCCGGACAGGCCCATCACCACGAACACCTCGCCCTTGCGGACGTCGAAGGAGACGTCGCGGACGGCGGCGGTGCAGCCGGTGCGGGTGCGCAGGTCGGCGGCGTCGAGGGCGGCGAGTTCGGGGTCGGCGGGGACCTGGTCGGCCTTCGGGCCGAAGACCTTCCAGAGGCCGTCCACCGAGAACACGGGGTCACCGGAGGCACCTGTGCTCATGCTCGTGGTCGCGGAACTGCCGGGCTCATCAAGGCCATTGGGCGTACTGAGGGTGCTCATCGCGCACCGCCTCCGATCAGGTCTACGGCCCTCTCGCCGACCATGAGCACCCCGATCATCGGGTTCACGGCGGGCATGGTCGGGAAGACGGAGGCATCGGCGATGCGGATGCCGTCCAGGCCGCGGACCCTCAGCTCGGGGTCGACCACGGCCAGTTCGTCGGTGTCGGCGCCCATGCGGCAGGTGCCGGCCGGGTGGTAGACGGTGTGGGCGACCTTGCGGGCGTACTCGCTGAGTTCCGCGTCGCCGAGGATCTCCGGGCCGGGGCACACCTCCCGCTTCAGCCAGCCGGCGAGTGGTTCGGTCTTCGCGATCTCGCGGGCGATGCGGATGCCGTCGACGAGGGTGCGGCCGTCGTAGTCGTCCTCGTCGGTGAAGTAGCGGAAGTCCAGGGCCGGTTTGACGGCCGGGTCGGCGCTCTCCAGGTACAGGCGGCCGCGGCTCTTCGGCTTGGGGATGTTCGGGGTCATGGAGACGCCGAACTCGGGGCGTTCGTAGCCAAGGCGCTCGGGGTTGTCGGTGAAGGGCACCTGGTAGAAGTGGAACATCAGGTCGGGGCCCGGGTGCCCGGGGTCACGGCGCACGAACAGGCCCGCGTCGGAGTCCATCGCGGAGTTCTCCGGGATCGGCCCGTTGGTCTCCCAGACGATCACCGACTCGGGGTGGTCGAGGAGGTTCTCGCCGACGCCCGGGAGGTCGACGGCGACGGGGATGCCGAGCGCTTCGAGGTCCTTGCGGGGGCCGATGCCCGAGTGCAGGAGAAGACGCGGGGAGTCGACGGCGCCGGCGCACAGGACGACCTCGCGGCGGGCGCGGACGAGGAGTTCCTCACCGTCCTTGGTGCGGACGTGCACGCCTTCCGCGCGAGTGCCGTTCAGCTCCAGCCGGTGGGCCCAAGTCTCCAGCAGGATCGTCAGGTTGGGGCGCTCGTCCATCACCGGGTGCAGATACGCCACGGACGCGCTGGACCGCTTGTTGTTCTCGGGGTGGTAGGCGAGGTCGAAGAAGCCGACGCCGTCCGTGAAAGGCGCCTTGTTGAAGCCCTCGACGCGCGGGACGTCGAGCGCCGCCTGGGCCGCGTCGACGAAGTCGCGGGCGATGGCGTTCCGGTCCTTCTCGTCGACGGGGACGATGTTGTTGAGGAGGCGGGCGTAGTACGCCTCCATCGAGATCGCGCCCCAGCCCTTCGCGCCGGCCGCCTCCCACTCGTCCCAGTCGGACGGCAGCGGCTTGAAGGCGATGAGGGTGTTGTGCGAGGAGCAGCCGCCGAGCACACGGGCGCGGCTGTGCCGGATGTGGGAGTTGCCGCGCGGCTGCTCGGTGGTCGGGTAGTCGTAGTCCAGCTCGCCGCCGAGGAGGCCCATCCAGCGGCGCAGGGTCAGTACGTCCTCGCGGCCGACGTCGCTGGGGCCGCCCTCGATGACGGCGACGGTGACGTCGGGGTTCTCGGTGAGGCGGGAGGCGATGACTGAGCCTGCGGTGCCGCCGCCGATGACGACGTAGTCATAGTCGTACTCGTCGCCGACCGCGCCGTCGATCTGCTCCGGGTCAGCAGCGCACTGTGTACCGCGTCGGGCCGCGCCCGCTGTCGGGCCTGACGCGGTACACAG
>NZ_JBLTJC010000467.1:0-7247 GCF_048158785.1 Streptomyces colwelliae
CACCTCACCCGCGATCGCCCGCAAGGCGTCCAGCGCGGCCGGCGTCCGCAAGGTCACCTCGATCGCGGGCAACCCGCCCGCCACCAGCGCCCGCGCGAGCGGCACCGCGTCGGCGACGTCCTCGATGACGACGACGGGCAGCACGGGAGCGAGATCGAGCAGGCTTGAGGAAGGCCACGGCGAGGAAGGCATGCCCTCATCCTGCCGAGCCGATGCAGTACACGCAAAGCCCGTTGCGCACCCTGCAACGAGTTGCCCTCGATCTTGCCGACAGGCGGGGCGCTCAGTGGATCTCGTCCACCAACACATCCAGCGCCCAGGCCCGCCCCGCCTGAGCGGGCGCCTCCGCCTCCACCTCGTACCCCAGGTCCCGCAACGCCTCCACCAACTCCGCAGGCGTCCCCGGCGCCCCCGGCGAGGTCAGCAGGCTCCGCACGATCCGCCCCTTCGTCGCCTTGTTGAAGTGGCTGACGACCTTCCGGGTCGGCGCGTGCAGCACCCGTACGGTCGCCGTCCGCCCCGCGACCTCGCCCTTCGGCTTCCACGCCGCCGCGTACGCCGACGACCGCAGGTCAAGGACGAGCCCGTCCCCGGCAACCTCCGGCATCGCAGCCGCCATCGGCCCCCGCCAGTGCGCACCCAGCGCGCCAAGCCCGGGCAGCCGTACCCCCATCGAGCAGCGGTACGACGGAATCCGGTCCGTCACGCGCACCGCGCCCCACAGCCCGGAGAACACGAGCAGCGAGCGCGCGGCCCGCTTCTTCGCGGCTGTGTCCAGCGAGGCCAGGTCGAGGGCGTCGTAGAGGACACCCGTGTAGATCTCCCCGGCGGGCCGCGCGCCGGCCGTGCGCAGGTCGACGTTCTTCGCGATCTCGCCGCGCAGTCCCTCGCTCAGTCCGAGCACCTCGCGTGCCTTGTCCTCGTCGGCCGCGCACAGGTCGACGAGTTCGTCGAGTACGGCCGCGCGGGCGTCGGTGAGTCCCGGCAGTGAGAGCGATTCCGGCTTGAGGGGGGCACCGCGGCCGGAGGAGGCCTTGCCTTCGGAGGGCGGCAGCAGGACGAGCACGGCGGGTTTCTCCTTAGGGAACTTCTGGAGGGAACTTCGGGGTGGAACTTCTGGCTCACGTGGGGGCGCCTGCGCCAGCGTAAAGGGTGCGGGCCTGCGGATTGTGCCTACGCTCGTGTCATGCCCAGCCGCCGTATCCGGGTGACCGGCACCCCCGAAGCCCCGCTCCGCGCCGCCCTCACCGCGCTCCGTACCGAACTCGGCGTACCCGAGACCTTCCCGCCGGAGGTGCTCGCGGAGGCGGAACGGGCGGCGAAGTCCCCGGCCCCGCCCGCCGAGGACGCGACCGACATCCCCTTCTTCACCATCGACCCGCCCACGTCCATGGACCTCGACCAGGCGATGCACCTGTCCCGTAGGGGGACCGGGGGGACCGGTTTCCGGGTCCGGTACGCCATCGCCGACGTCGCCGCCTTCGTGGTCCCCGGCGGCGCGCTGGACGCGGAGGCCCACCGGCGGGTCACCACCCTCTACTTCCCCGACGAGAAGACCCCGCTGCACCCGCCCCTGCTGAGCGAGGGCGCCGCGAGCCTGCTGCCGGACGTGACCCGGCCCGCGGTGCTGTGGACGATCGACCTGGACGCGGACGGCCGTACGTCCGCCGTCGACGTCCGCCGGGCCCTCGTCCGCAGCCGGGCCAAACTCGACTACGCGACCGCGCAGCGGCGGATCGACGCGGGCACCGCGGAGGAACCGCTCGCGCTGCTCAAGGACATCGGCGAGGCGCGCGAACGCCTGGAGGTCGAGCGCGGCGGCATCTCCCTCAACGTCCCCGAGCAGGAGATCGTCGAGCGCGACCACACCTACGAACTCGCCTACCGCGCCCCGCTCCCCGCCGACGGCTGGAACGCCCAGATCTCCCTCCTCACCGGCATGGCCGCGGCCGACCTGATGCTCACGCACGGCACAGGCGTCCTGCGCACCCTGCCCACCGCCCCGGACGGCGCCGTCGGCCGCCTCCACCACACCGCGCACGCCCTGCGCATCGACTGGCCGCACCACATGTCGTACGCCGAACTCATCCGCTCCCTCGACCCGCGCCTCCCGCACCACGCGGCCTTCCTCCAGGAGTGCACGACACTGCTGCGCGGCGCGGGTTACACGGTCTTCCGGGACGGCAACCTCCCGCCCGTCACCACCCACGCGGCCGTCGCCGCCCCCTACACCCACTGCACGGCACCCCTACGACGGCTGGTCGACCGTTACGCCGCCGAACTCTGCCTCGCCCCCGGCTCCCCACCCGCCTGGGTCCTGGCCGGCCTCGACGCCCTCCCCAAGCGGATGGCCGACGGCACCCGTCTCGCGGGCACCGTCGAGCGCGAGTGCGTCGACATCGTCGAGGCGGCCCTGCTGAAGGACCGGGTCGGCGACCTCTTCGACGGCTATGTGGTGGACGTCGAGGAACGCCAACCCACCGTGGGAAAGGTGCAGTTGGACACCCCGGCCGTCGTCGCCCGCATCGAGGGCGGCACGACCCCGCTGCCGTTGGGGGAGCGCCTGCGGGTCCGGCTCACCCAGGCGGACCCGGGGACGTCGAAGGTACGGTTCGCCCCCGCCTGACCGTGTGCAGATGGGCCTGAAGGGTCGCTACGACGAGTTCGGCGTCGTCGGCGTGGAAGTGGACGGTGTCGACCTCCCGCCGGCGGCCGAGGAGCGTCAAGTGGGTGACCGGCTCGGCGAGTTGGAGGGTGACGGAGGTGCGGAAGCCGACGGGGAGGTCGAGTTCGCCCTCGGCCCGGCGCCGGGCCACCCGCAACTCGCCCTCGGCGGAGGCGATATGGCCCAGCGGGACGATCACGTCGGCGCGGGCGGCCCGCCGGAGCCGTAGCGCATGGGTATCCGTGTCCAGCAGATGCGGGCGGGCGACGGAGGACGCGTGCAGGGCGGCGACGCACGCGACCGCGAACAGGCCCAGGACCGGCACCACTTGGTCGGGTACCGGCCAGTCCCGCAGCAGCACCGACATGGTGAGCGTCTCCAGCACGCACGCGAGCGCCGACCCGGCCACCATGGCCCGTCGCGCCCGCGCATACCCGAACACCCGCCCGCCGCCTGCCCAGTTGGTCCTCATGGGGTCAGTTCAGATGCTGACGTCGCGGGAGTGTCAAGCGCCAAGGGGCGCGCCGAACCACAGCCGTAGAGCTTCCGTCGGATCGTCCTCGGGGCTGTCCGTGTCGGCCGCCCATGCCGTGATTCCGTCCGGGCGCACCAACAGCCCCGTCAGTTCGGGGTGTTGGGGGCAGGTGGTGGTGAGGACGTCCACCAGGCCTTCGTAACCGGCCGCGCGTGCCCGGAGTTTGGGGTCGTCGGTGAGGTCGAGGAGGAGGGCGCGGCCGGTGTGGAGGTGGTCGGCGAGGTGGGTGCCGTCGGCGAGTTCGAGGTCGGGGGCGCTGCGGCCGGTCAGGGGGTGGTCGCCGGGGAGGTCGTAGCGCTGCCAGACACCGGAGATCTTCTTGACGAAATACGTCGTGCCGTCCACTGTCCCCGCGAGGTCGGTGACCACCTCGCGCAGGGCGCGGGAACGGGGCTCGGGCCGCATCACCGCGATCTGGGCGCGCGTCCAGTCCAGCACCCAGGCGCCGATCGGATGCCGCTCCGCCGTGTAGGTGTCCAGCAGTTCCACCGGGGCCCGGCCGCTCACCACCAGGGCGAGCTTCCAGCCGAGGTTCATCGCGTCCCCGACACCGAGGTTGAGCCCCTGTCCGCCGAACGGCGAGTGCACATGCGCCGCGTCGCCCGCGAGCAGCACCCGGCCCGCGCGATAGCTGTCCGCCTGACGGCAGTTGTCGGTGAACCGGGTCGAGGAGCGCACCTTGTGCACGGTGACGTCGACACCGGTCACCCGGCGCACACTTGCCTGCAACTCCTCGGCGGTGACAGGGGATTCGCGGTCGGCGGGCGGTCCGTCGAACTCGACGGTGAGCACCCGTCCCGGCATCGGACCGTACGCGTACGTCCCCACGTCGGTGGTGTTCCAGCCGCCCCGCAGCGGCTCGGTGCCGGTCATGTCGGCGATCGCCTGGTACCCGGTGATCTCCGGTGCGGTACCCGGGAACTCGAACCCGGCGAGCTTGCGCACGAGGCTGCGGCCACCGTCGCAGCCGACCAGCCAGCCGGCGCGGACGGTCCGTGGCGCGGAGCCGTCGGTGGGGGCGAGGTGTACGGTCACCCCCTCCTCGTCGGTGTCGAAGCCGGTCAACTCGACCTGCCTGCGCACCTCGACGCCGAGCCGGTCGGCGTGCCGGCCGAGCAGCCGCTCCAGCGGGGCCTGCGGGACGAGCCCGACGCGCTCGACCGGGCCGAGTTCCGCGAAGGCGGGGTCGGACTCGTCGAGCAGGTCGGCTCGCAGCATGATCCCGGAGAAGTGCCCGGCGAACCTCGGCGGCGGCACGGGGCTGGCGCTTTCGCTGCCGCCGTGCGCCCGCGTGAACTCCTTGAAGCGGCTCATCGCCTCCTCGTGCACCTGGGTCAGCTCGGGCAGCAGGCCTCGCCGGTAGAGGGCGACGGCGGTGGTGGAGTTGATGCCGCCCGCCTTGATCGTCTCGTTCACCTCGGCCAGCCGCTCCACGACCAGCACCCGCGCCCCGCCGAGGGTCAGTTCACTCGCCAGCACCAGCCCCACCGGACCGGCGCCGGCCACCACGACGTCGTAGCTCGTGTCATAGCTCGTGTCGTAGTTCGTATCGGTGTTCGTGTCAGTGTTCGTGTCAGTGTCCATGCCTTGAGTGTAGTCACTAAAAAATTATGTTCGCTACACTGTTCTCATGAACGATGGTGAGGGCGAGACCGAGCTGCCCCTGAGAGAGCGCAAGAAGCGGGCGACCCGGCAGCGGATCTCGAACGTCGCCACGGACCTGTTCAAGGCACGCGGCTTCGACGGGGTGTCGGTGGCGGAGGTCGCGCGCGCCGCCGAGGTGTCGACGATGACCGTCTTCAACTACTTCCCGCGCAAGGAGGACCTGTTCCTCGACCGCATCCCGGAAGCGGTCGAGGTGCTCAGCGGGGCGGTACGCCACCGTGCCCCGGGCGAGACCCCGCTCGCCGCGCTGCGCCGCCTCTCGCTCGAACTCCGCGACCAGCACCACCCGTTGGCCGGTCCCAACGACGCCTTCCCGGACTTCTGGCAGGTCGTGATCGACTCGCCGGCCCTGCGCGCCCGGGCCCGCGAAGGCCTGGAGGAGATCGAGAACGCCCTGTCCGACGCCCTTGCCGAGACCGCCCCGGACATCCCCGACCCCGCCCTGGCCGCGGCCCTGATCGTCGCCGCGTACCGATCGGTGTACGTCACCACCGCGCGCCGCCTGCTCGCGGGCGAACGCGGGGGAGGGCCGGCCGAGGACCACCAGGTACGGATGACGGCGGCCTTCGACACACTGGAGCGGGCGCTCACCCCGGCATGACACGCGGCCCCGGCGCGTTGCACCCTGTGGAGGAAAAGGGGGTGCGGCCGGTGAGCGCACGTGAACAGGCATTGTGGACGAGGGCGAGGCTGGGCCGCTGCGGCCCGCCCCTCGACCTCCTCACCGCCCGCTTCGACTGGCACGTCTACGCCCCGCACGCGCACGCCGAGTTCGCGATCGGCGTCTGCGTCGGCGGCTCGGAAGTCATCGACTACCGTGGCGGCCGCATCCGCCTGGACCCCGGCTCCATCGTCGTACTCGCCCCCGACGAAATGCACACGGGCGGCCCCGGCACCACCACCGACGGCTACGCCTACCGAGCCCTCTACGCGGACCCGGCCCTCCTCACCGATGGCATCCTCGGCCCCGCCCTCCCGCACTTCCGCGAACCCCTCCTCGACGACGCCGAACTAGCCGTAGCACTGCGCTCGGCCCACACCCAACTCAGCGTCTGCCCGGACCCGTTGGAGGCGGAGTCCCGCCTCCCCTGGCTCCTCACGGCCCTGGCCCGCCGCCACTCCACATCCCGCCCGGCGCCGGACGAGATCCCGGGCGCGGCCTGGGTGGCCCACGCGGTGAGGGACCGCCTGGCGGACGAACTGCTCACCCCACCGTCACTGTCATCCTTGGCGGCGGACTTCGGCCTGTCCCGCTACCAACTGCTCCGCGCCTTCCGTACGACGATGGGGATACCGCCGTACGCCTGGCTCGCCCAGTACCGGGTGACCCGGGCGCGCGGTCTGCTGGAGGCGGGTGGACGCCCCGCCGAGGTGGCGGCACAGGTGGGCTTCGCGGACCAGGCGCATCTGACACGGTGGTTCCGGCGGGTGCTGGGGGTGACGCCGGCGGCGTACCGCAACAGCGTTCAAGACGGTGGGCGTTGACCGGCCCGACACTCGCCGTATGACTGCACGCGGCTGGTTCCTGTTCTCCCTGATGGGAGTGGTGTGGGGCGTCCCCTACCTGATGATCAAGGTGGCGGTGGACGCCCCGCTGTCCCCGTCCATGGTCGTCTTCACCCGCTGCGCCCTGGGCGCCGTACTCCTGCTGCCTTTCGCGCTACGGCAAGGCGGCCTGACCGGGACGATCCGCGCGCACTGGCGCCCGATGCTGGCCTTCGCGTGCATAGAGATCATCGTCCCGTGGTTCACGCTGACGGACGCGGAACGGCACCTGTCCAGCTCCACGGCGGGTCTGCTGATCGCGGGCGTACCGATCGTGGGCGTGGTGACGGCGAGGTTCTTCGGCGACGCGGAACGACTGGGTCCCCGGCGGGTGGCGGGCCTGGCGCTGGGCCTGGCCGGGGTCACCGTCCTCACGGTCCCGCACCTGACGGGCGGCGACGCGCGCTCACTGGCGGAGGTGCTGCTGACGGTGCTGGGCTATGCGACGGCGCCTCTGATCGCCGCCCGCTACCTGAAGGACGTCCCGACACTCCAACTGACGGCCCCGTGCCTGGCGTTGGCGGCGGTGGTGTACGCCCCCGCGGCAGCGGTTACCTGGCCCTCCTCGGTCCCATCCCCACAGGTCCTGGCGTCCCTCGCCGGGCTGGGAGTGATCTGCACGGCGTTGGCGTTCGTGGCCTTCCTGGAGCTGATCAAGGAGGTCGGTCCGACGCGTTCGACGGTGATCACGTACGTCAACCCGGCGGTGGCGGTGGCGGCGGGCGCGCTGTTCCTGGGCGAGAGCCTGACCGTGGGCATCGTGGTGGCCTTCACCCTGATCCTGGCGGGGTCGGTGTTGGCGACGGCGGGCCGGCGGCGAGCAGGGCACTACATCGT
>NZ_JBLTJC010000468.1:0-7231 GCF_048158785.1 Streptomyces colwelliae
CACAACAACCGCCCCCGCCGCCCGCACTGGGCCCGGGGGCGGACGTAGTACCGCCCACGGCCACGGCGGACAGAAGCTTCACGGTGTCGTCGTGCCCTGCGGGGCAGTCCGCCGGCGCGGAGGACTCCGCCATGGGCCGGCTGACTTCGAACGTGGTCCCACAGGTCCGGCAGCGGTACTCGTAGCGAGGCATGGCAGCAGGCTAACCCCACCCTCACATGAGTGCGGCACCTTGTTTTTTCATGAAGGTTTCGGCTGTGTCCTGTTCTGTCGTTTTCTTATATGGAGAACTTGCGAAGACCACTGGTAATTTGAGGGCGCCGCGTGATCTGTGAGGCCGGGGGGAACCGGGATTTGCAGTCGCGTCCCGGCAACCGTTTCAGACCCTCGTACGTCAATGCGTCTGCCTGTGCGAGCAATACGGAGTGCGGAGGGGAGTCGCGTCGTGACCCACGAGGGGGACGGGGAGGAGCGCCAGGCACCGGACGAGACCATGCAGTTGAAGCTCCCCGCCGGGTTCAGGCCGGACGAGACCATGCAGCTGCGGTTGTCCGACCTGGAGATACCGGAGGCGCCGGAGATACCCGAGGGGGAGACGAAACCGGTACGGCACCGGGGGCGCAAAGCCCACCGCGCGTCCCTCCGCAGCCGTCTCTCCCGCCTCGCCGCCGTCCTCCGTACCCGTTTTGCCCCCGTTGCCGCCCGCCTCGCCCCGGTCGTGATCTTCCTCACGCCGTATGTCCGCAAACTGCGCCCGCAGTACCCGCGCCCGGGCCGGGCCGGCTGGCGCCGCTGGATGCCCTCCTGGCGGCAGTGGGCGGGGGGCGTGCTCGCCTCCATAGGTCTCAGCGGACTGTTCCTGGTCGTCTCGTACGCGGCCACCGACATCCCCTCGAACCTCAACTCGTACGCCACCCAGCAGGACAACGTGTACTTCTGGTCCGACGGGACGCCCATGGCCCGGACCGGCTGGGTGCAGCGGCAGGCGATGCCGCTGAAGGACATCCCGACCGACGTCCGCTGGGCGGTGCTCGCCGCGGAGAACGAGAGCTTCTACAGCGACCCCGGCATCTCCATGAAGGGCATCGCCCGCGCCCTGTACCGCACGGTCGGTGAGGGGGACACCGAGGGCGGCTCGACGATCACCCAGCAGTACGTGAAGAACGTCTACCTGACCCAGAACCAGACGGTGAGCCGCAAGTTCACCGAGGCGATGATCTCCCTCAAGCTCGACAACAAGATGAGCAAGGACAAGATCCTCGAGGGCTATCTCAACACCAGCTGGTTCGGCCGCGGCACCTACGGCCTCCAGCGCGCCTCCCAGGCGTACTACGGCAAGGACGTCAGCCAGCTCAACGCGAGCCAAGGCGCCTTCCTCGCCTCGCTGTTGAAGGGCGCGGGCCTCTACGACCCGACGCTGAGCAAGGCCAACCACGCCCGGGCGGTGGCCCGTTGGTCCTGGACCCTCGACCGCATGGTGAAGATCGGCAAGCTGTCGCCGGCCGAGCGCGCCACGTACAAGACCTTCCCCGAGCCGCTCAAGCAGTCGAAGACCTACGACACCGGCAAGCAGAGCGACTACCTGGTCGAACTGGCCACGCAGTACGTGAAGAAGACCGCGCACATCTCGGACAAGGACTTCGACCTCGGCGGCTACCAGATCTACACGACGTTCGACCGCGACCGGGAGACCGAGCTGACGGACGCCGTGAACAAGGCCCGCAAGGACGCGCGGAAGAAGAACGCCGACACGGCGAAGACCGCGCACTACGGCGCCTCCTCGGTGGCCTCCGACGGCCGGATCCTCGCCGTCTACGGCGGCCCCGACCACCGTACGCAGGGCTACAACGACTCCAACGCCACGACTGTGCCCGCCGGTTCGGCCTTCGAGCCGTTCGTCTACGCGGCCGCCCTGGAGCACGGGGTCACCAAGACCCGTGGCAGCCCGCCGACTTCGGTCACCCCGGACACGCTGTACGACGGGGACGACGCCGTGCCGGTCACCACACCCGAGGGGCCGTACTGGGACCGCAGCGGGAAGAAGGTCGCCGCGCACAACGACGGCGAGAAGTCCTACGGGCAGATCAGTCTGCGCCAGGCCCTCGCGCAGTCCGTGAACACCCCGTTCATGCAGCTCGGCATGGACACCGGCCTGACGACCGTACGGAAGACCGCCGAGGCGGCCGGACTGCTGTCGTCCAGTTTCGGGGCGCAGGTTCCCGCGCTGTCGCTGGGCAACGCCACGCCCAGCGCGCTGCGCATGGCGAGCGCGTACGGCACGTTCGACGCCGGGGGCGTCCACACCGAGCCGTACTCGGTCCGCCGTATCACCCGCAACGGCGCCACGGTCGCCCTGGAGCGGCCGGAGCCGAACCGGGCGATGGGCAAGGAGACCGCGCGTGAGGTGACGGAGGCGCTCACGGACTCCTTCGGCCTCGCGCATCCCACCGCCGCCAAGGCCGCCGGGGCCGAGGTGGCGGGCAAGACCGGCACCACGCAGGACGACACCGCGGCCTGGTACGTCGGGACGGCCAAGTCGGTGTCGACCGCCGTCGTCGTCTACCGCATCGACCTGGGCAAGAGCCTGGAACCCCTGCCCCTGAAGGGAGTTTCCGGCACCCCAGCAACAGACGTCCCCTACGGCATCTGGTCGAGAGCCATGACCCCGCTCGGCTGACCACCGCAGCGAAACCGCCACCTCCTCGCAGAATGAGCCGCCCATGAAGCCTCGGACGAAGGCACCGTCCGGCCGCCGCCGCAGAGCCCCTGAACCGCGCCGTCGTACCCCCAAGCCGGGGTTCCTCACCCTGGCCGTGTTCCTTGTCGTCGCCTCACTGGTGACCGGGTACCTGGCGCTGAACCGGGACAACACGGCGCCGACCGCGTCGGCCGGCAAGAACGCCGAGCCGAAGTCGACCAAGGAGCCCGCCTGGGACGGCAAGACGCAGGTGCTGGGGGACGGTTCGACCTCGTACACGGGGCCGCAGACGGACCAGTTGAAGGCCGTGCCGCTCAAGCCCGGTGAGAAACCACCCCAGTTCGTCGTCTTCTCCTGGGACGGGGCCCTGCAAGGGGACGACAAACTCTTCTCGCACTACCGGGAGATGGCCAAGGAGTACAACGCCCACATGACCTTCTTCCTCACGGGCATCTATCTGCTGCCCAAGAGCAAGAGGGACCTGTACCACCCGCCCATGCACTCGGTGGGCTCGGCCGCGATCGACTTCCCGACCGACCAGCACATCCGGGACACGCTGGAGCAACTCCGCCTGGCCTACGAGCAGGGCAACGACATCGGCACCCACTTCAACGGTCACTTCTGCGAGGCCAAGGGCGGCGGTGACTGGAGCGTCGCGCAGTGGAAGAGCGAGATCGACCAGTTCTTCTCCTTCGTCGAGAACTGGAAGACCAACACCGGCTACACCGACATCCCGGCCCTGCCCTTCGACTTCAAGAAGGAGGTCGTCGGCGGCCGCGCTCCGTGCCTGGAGGGCCAGCCCAACCTCCTGAAGGCGCTGAAGGGTTACGGCTGGCGCTACGACGCCAGCTCCCCGGGCGACTTCCAGATATGGCCCACCAAGAAGGACGGCCTCTGGGACTTCCCGCTCGAACTGCTCCCCTACGGGGACAACATCCAGGCCCTGTCGATGGACTTCAACTTCCTCTACAACCAGTCGGGCGGCACCACCCAGGGCGACGCCTCGAAGTTCGCCGACTGGGAGAAGAAGACCGTCGACTCGTACATGGCCGGCTTCAACCGCGTCTACTACGGCAGCCGGGCGCCCCTGTTCATCGGCAACCACTTCGAGAACTGGAACGGCAGCATCTACATGAAGGCGATCGACCAGATCATCCCGAAGATCTGCACCAAGAAGGGCGTCAAATGCGTGTCCTTCAGGGAGCTTTCGGACTGGATGGACGTTCAGTCGCCCCAGACTTTGCAGCAGTTGCGCAGCCTGGACCCGGCCCAGTCGCCGGACTGGTCCACGGTGGTCAAGTGACCTCCCGCGACTGGTGAACTGACCAAGTGCAACCCCCTTCACAGGAGCCACACATGGCGTGCGAAGATGCCCTCGCCCGGTAGGCGTACCGGCGTAGAGGGGAACACCATTGAAATCCAGAAAACTGAGCCGTAAGCGGAGCCGTACGGCCATAATCTCGGCGGCCGCCGCCTCGGTCGTCGCCGGCGTCGCCCTCGTGCCCAACTGGAGCGCGGGCGCGGCCGTCGTCGACGACCCGACCGTGAACGCCGCGACCAAGGCGACCTTCCAGAAGCTGGCCGACGCGGTCTTCACCGACCGCACCCAGGCGCTCGTCCACGGGGCCACGACGAAGCAGACCGCGTCTCGCTTCTCCGGCGACGTCCGCCTCTCCAGCACCCAGTCGCGCGACGAGAAGTCCGCGCTGAGCCAGCTGCGCGGCCGCCAGAGCAGCATCGCCAAGCTCGGCGAGACGTACAGCACGGGGACCACCAAGGTCACGCTGGACGCGACCCGGGTGACCGGCCGGACCGCCAAGGCCGACGTCACCGAGACGACCACGCTGACGTACGCGAAGGCCACGGGGAGCGAGCCGAAGACCACCGGCTTCCAGGCCCACCACGAACTGACCTTCAAGGCCGACCAGCAGGGCACCTGGCAGCTCTCCGGCATCCAGGACACGGACACCGGCGGCCTCGCCGTCAACACGGTGGCCAAGCCCGCGGTCAAGGCCTCGCCCGCCCCGGCCGACGACGGCAACACCACGCCGGACGCGCCGCGCGCGGCCACCACCCGCAACCCGGTGGCGGTCCCGAAGACGAGCACGACGTACGACTACAAGGCGATGGCGACGTACGCCGAGAAGTACTGGAACGTCTACAACACCGCCTACCCGGACTTCAACGGCCACGCGGACGGCGGCGACTGCACCAACTTCGTCAGCCAGTCCCTGAAGGCCGGCGGCTGGAAGCACGTCCCGGGCTATGTGTACGACTACACGAAGTGGTTCGGCACCGCCGACATCCAGTCGGACTCCTTCGTCGGCGTCAACGAGTGGTCCTGGTTCGCGCAGAACTCCAAGCGCACCACCCCGCTCGCCAACGTCTACCAGCTGGAGGTCGGCGACGTCCTCCAGATGGACTTCGACCGGGACGGCGCCAAGGACCACACGATGATCGTGACGGCCAAGAGCAACGGCATCCCGTACGTCACGTACCACTCGAACAACACCCTGCGCAGGTCGGTGGCGAGCCTCGTCGCCTCGTACCCGAACGCGTACTACTACGCCTACCGCACCTGAGATTCGTAGTCCGGCACAGCTTCGTCGGCCCCCAGTCGCTTCGGTACGCGACTGGGGGCCGGTTCGTGTTCAGGGCTCAGGTCGTTTCGCGGGCGATCCGGTCGAGCCACTCCCGCAGCAGGCTCAGCTCGCCGTCGGTGAGGACGTCGGTCCGCTGGAGTACGGCGCGCAGGGCCACGGCGGCGGGGACCGGGCCGGGGTCGTCGCTCACCGGGGCCTCGGTGGTGATCGCGGCGATCACCGACTCCCGTGCCAGCGTGGACAGTTCGAGGTCGCGCCGGTCCTCGGGCAGGCCGATGAGACTGATCGCCGTACCGCTGCCGGCCGCGTGCACGAGCTGGGCGGCACGTTCCTCGCCGACGCGGAGCCGGCCCGCCTCGGCGATCCGGTGGATGTGCCCGGCGAGGATCTCGGCGCCCGCGACGGCGGCCTTCGGCGGGGTCGCGCCGGGGCGGGGCTCGGCGTACATGAGCAGATACAGCGCCGGGTTCGCGAGACCGAAACCGATGTGCAGGTCCCAGCCGGCGCGCAGGTCCGCGACCGGGTCGGCGGTGGGCGCCAGGTCGGTCTTGCTGTCGAGATAGGCCGCGAAGCCCTCCGTGGCGACCGCGTCGAGGAGCCCCTGCTTGTCGCCGAAGAGCCGGTAGATGGTCGGCGCCTGGACCCCGGCCGCGCTGCCGACGGCCCGCGTCGACACGGCCTCGCGACCGCCCTCGGTGAGCAGCTGGGCGGTGGCGGCGAGGATGCGGTCGCGGGGGCTGCGGTTGTCGTCGTCGGCAGACATGGGAAGAACGCTAACAGAAATTCGTTAGCGCCTGTTCGGTAGCGATGCTACTGTCGACAGCATTAGCGGTTAATGCGTGCTGTTCTTCGTGGAGGTAGTCGTCGTGATCGTCGTCACCGGAGCCAATGGGCAACTGGGCAGGGGAGTCGTGGACCGGCTGCTCGTCCGGATCCCCGCCGAGCGGATCGCCGTGAGTGTCCGCGACCCGGAGCGGGCAAAGGCGCTGGGGGAGCGGGGAGTCCGGGTCCGCCGGGGCGACTTCGACGACCCCGCGAGCCTGACCGACGCCTTCGAGGGGGCCGAGCAGATCCTGCTGGTGTCCGCCGCGAGCACGGGCGACACGGCACTGCGGCAGCACCGTACGGCGATAGCGGCGGCCCGGGATTCCGGCGCCCGCCGCGTCCTCTACACCAGCCACATGGGCGCGAACCCGGCCTCGCCCTTCGCCCCGATGCCCGACCACGCGGAGACGGAGGGCGAGTTGAGGGACTCGGGCGTGCCCTTCACGTCGTTGCGCAACGGCTTCTACGCCGCTACGACCGTGATGCTTCTCGGCGCGGCCCTCAAGACCGGTGAGTTGTCCGCGCCGGAGGACGGTCCGGTGTCGTGGACGGCACATGCCGACTTGGCCGAGGCGGCGGCGATAGCGCTGGCGGAGGAGGGGCGGTTCGACGGGGTGACCCCACCGCTCACCGGCACGGAGGCGCTCGACCTGGCGGAGGTGGCGGCCCTCGCCTCGTCGGTCACGGGCCGCACGGTCAAGCGTGTGACGGTGACCGATGAGGAGTACCGGGCGGGGTTGGTCTCGCATGGCGTACCGGAGGAACAGGCCGACATGCTTGTGGGCCTCTTCCAGGCAAGCAGGGAGGGGGAGTTCGCTGAGGTGAGCCCGGTGCTGGGGGAGTTGATCGGGAGGCCGCCGACACCGCTGCGGGACGTACTGCGGGAGGCCCTGGCGGCGTAGGAGATCGGTGTCGTGGGAGAGGGGCCTCAGTTGTGTCCAGGGGTTCCGCGTTCCTCGCGGATCTGGCTGACGACCCTCGCTACGGACTGGCGTACCGCCTCCGTCTCCGTCAGGAAGTGCCAGTAGTCGGGGTGGCGGCCCTCCAGTGTGGTGATCGCGCGGTCTAGGCGGGCTACGGCGTCGTCGAGGGGGCGGGCGTGGCG
>NZ_JBLTJC010000469.1:0-7205 GCF_048158785.1 Streptomyces colwelliae
CTGTTCGTCGTGGACGACGGCTGGTTCACCGGGCGTGCCGACGACACCGGGGATAGCCAGCCTGTGTTGGAGAGGTGCCGGACGGGCTGGGGATAGCCGGCCTGCGTTGGAAGGGCGTCGGACGGGCTGGGGACAGGCGCCCTGTGTTGAAAGGGTGCCGGACAGGCCGGGGACAGCCGCCCTGCGTCGGAAGGGTGGCGGACGGCCCGGATGATGCGCACCGGCGCCCAAGAAGAGCGGGGGCCGGACGAGTGACGTGAACCCAGTAACCTTGTCCGGGGCGCACTCGCACCCCCACCCCGCTCACCACCCCGCACCAGGAAGGTGTCCTCCCGTGGAAAACGGCGCCGCCCGGACCGCCCCGGCAGTGATTGTCGCCATCGACGGCCCCTCCGGCACGGGCAAGTCGAGCACGTCGAAGGCCGTGGCGGCGCAGCTCGGGCTGAGCTACCTGGACACCGGGGCCCAGTACCGGGCGATCACCTGGTGGATGGTGACGAACGGGATCGACCTCACCGACCCCACCGCGATCGCCGCCGTGGCGGACAAGGCGGAGATCGTCTCCGGCACGGACCCGGCGAACCCGACGATCAGTGTTGACGGCGTGGACGTGGCCGGCCCGATCCGCACGCAGGAGGTCACCTCCAAGGTCAGCGCGGTCAGCGCGGTGCCCGAGGTGCGGGCGAAGATCACCGAGTTGCAGCGGTCGCTGGCCGCCGGTGCGGAGCGGGGGATCGTGGTGGAGGGACGGGACATCGGTACGACCGTGCTGCCCGACGCCGACCTGAAGATCTTCCTCACCGCCTCCCCGGAGGCGCGTGCCGCCCGGCGCAGCGGTGAGCTGAAGGGCGCCGACGTGCAGGCCACCCGTGAGGCGCTGCTGAAGCGGGACGCGGCCGACTCCTCGCGCAAGACCTCGCCGCTCGCGAAGGCGGACGACGCGGTCGAGGTGGACACCTCCGACCTCACGCTCCAGCAGGTCATCGAGTGCGTCGTCACCCTCGTCGGGGAGAAGCGGGCCGCCAAGTGACCGCTCCCACGAAACGGGGCGCCGAGATCGGGCGGCGCATCGGCGTCGGCCTGATGTACGGGCTGTGGAAGCCGCGTGTCCTGGGCGCCTGGAAGGTCCCCGCGACCGGCCCGGTGATCCTCGCTGTCAACCACTCGCACAACATCGACGGCCCGATGGTCATCGGTGTGGCGCCCCGGGCTTCGCACTTCCTGGTCAAGACGGAAGCGTTCGTCGGGCCGCTCGGGCCCTTCATGCGTGCCGTCGGACAGTTGGAGGTGGACCGTTCGACCGCCGACCGTACGGCCGTCACCCGTGCGCTCGACGTTCTGAAGGAGGGTGGAGTCCTCGGGATCTTCCCCGAGGGCAGCCGCGGCGAGGGCGACTTCGCCGCGCTGCGCGCCGGGCTCGCCTACTTCGCGGTCCGCGGCGGCGCCCCGATCGTGCCGGTCGCCGTGCTGGGCAGCGCCGAGAAGAGCGGACGACTGATAAAGGCGCTGCCCCCGCTGCGCTCCCGCGTCGACGTCGTCTTCGGCGACCCGTTCGACGCGGGCGACGGCTCCGGCCGCCGTACGCGCAAGGCACTGGACGAGGCGACCGAGCGCATCCAGAAGCAGCTGGCCGCCCACCTGGACAACGCCAGGCGCCTCACCGGGCGCTGAGAGACACTTGAGTAGTGGATCACCCGAAATCCGGGGGTTCCACCGATCACCACGATGAACGAGGTACCGATCTTCATGAACGACCAGATCCAGCCCGACGGCTCCGGCGGGGAGCACGAGCACGGGGCGCTCGGCGACGCCGAGTACGCGGAGTTCATGGAGCTCGCCGCCGTAGAGGGCTTCGACATCGAGGACGTCGAGGGGGCCATCGGCGAAGCCGGTCACGGGCCGCTGCCCGTCCTTGCCGTCGTCGGCCGGCCGAACGTCGGCAAGTCGACTCTCGTCAACCGCATCATCGGGCGGCGCGAGGCCGTCGTCGAGGACAAGCCCGGTGTCACGCGTGACCGTGTGACGTACGAGGCCGAATGGGCCGGGCGCCGGTTCAAGGTCGTCGACACCGGGGGCTGGGAGCAGGACGTCCTCGGCATCGACGCCTCCGTGGCAGCCCAGGCCGAGTACGCGATCGAGGCCGCCGACGCGGTCGTCTTCGTCGTCGACGCCAAGGTCGGCGCGACCGACACCGACGAGGCGGTCGTACGGCTGCTGCGCAAGGCCGGCAAGCCCGTCGTGCTCGCCGCCAACAAGGTGGACGGGCTGAGTGGTGAGTCCGACGCCTCCTATCTTTGGTCCCTGGGCCTCGGCGAGCCGCATCCCGTCTCCGCGCTGCACGGGCGCGGCACCGGCGACATGCTGGACGCCGTCCTGGAGGCGCTGCCGGAGGCCCCGGAGCAGACCTTCGGCACCGCGGTCGGCGGGCCCCGCCGTATCGCCCTGATCGGGCGGCCGAACGTCGGCAAGTCCTCGCTGCTGAACAAGGTGGCGGGCGAGGAGCGCGTCGTCGTCAACGAGATCGCGGGTACGACACGTGACCCGGTCGACGAACTGATCGAACTCGGCGGTATCACCTGGAAGTTCGTCGACACGGCGGGCATCCGCAAGCGCGTCCACCTCCAGCAGGGCGCCGACTACTACGCCTCGCTGCGCACCGCCGCCGCCGTCGAGAAGGCGGAGGTCGCGGTCATCCTGATCGACGCTTCCGAGTCCATCTCGGTACAGGACCAGCGGATCGTCACCATGGCCGTCGAGGCGGGCCGCGCGATCGTCCTCGCCTTCAACAAGTGGGACACCCTCGACGAGGAGCGCCGCTACTACCTGGAGCGCGAGATCGAGACCGAGCTCGCCCAGGTCGCGTGGGCGCCCCGGGTGAACGTCTCGGCGCGCACCGGCCGCCACATGGAGAAGCTGGTCCCGGGCATCGAGACCGCGCTGGCCGGCTGGGAGACGCGTGTCCCGACGGGCCGACTGAACGCGTTCCTCGGTGAGTTGGTCGCCGCCCACCCGCACCCGATCCGCGGCGGCAAGCAGCCCCGCATCCTCTTCGGCACCCAGGCCGGCACCAAGCCCCCGCGCTTCGTGCTCTTCGCCTCCGGCTTCATCGAGGCGGGCTACCGCCGCTTCATCGAGCGCCGCCTGCGCGAGGAGTTCAGCTTCGAGGGCACCCCGATCCACATCTCGGTGCGCGTCCGCGAGAAGCGCGGCAAGAAGAAGTAGCCGTAGCCATACGGCTGTTCCACGGCTGTTCTGCGGTTGTTCTACGGCTGTTCTACGACGAAGAGGGCGGCCCCTGTGTCAACAGGGGCCGCCCTCTTCGGTGTGCGTGCCGCGTCAGATGCCTCGGCGTGGGCCGGGCGGCAGGGCCGCGGGGATGTGGTGCATCCCGGTCTGGCCGTGCTGTTGCTGCTGCCCGAGGTGACCGAGCTGCCCGACGCGCTGCCACTGGGACTGCTGCCGGGCGCTGTAGGCCCCCGCGCTGTACGCGCTGTACGAACCTCCGCCGATCGAACCTCCGCCGATCGAACCGCCGCTGAACGAGCCCGTGCCGTGCGGGCTGTGCCCGAAAGCGGTGAAGCCCAGCTCCTCCTCGCCGCTGCGGTCACCCGGCAGCGAGCGGAAGGTCTTGACCCACTCCGAGTAGAGCCGGTCGTAGATCGGCGTGGCCGATGGACCGCCGGTGCTGTCCCGGTCCGATCGCGAGGACGGGATCGACTGGTAGGGCCGGCTGCGGGGAACGTCGTATGCGTGCACGTATGTCCAAACGACGCGTGACCTGAAGGGATGCGGCTCAGGTGCCCGCGAGCGGGAGCGCGGAGCCGACCAGCTTGCCGTTGGCCGCGGCCTTGTCCAGCGCGCCGCGCAGCAGGTCCTCACGGGGCTGGCGGCCGATCGAGCCGACCGGTGCCGCGAACATCAGCACCTGCTGGTGCTTGTTGGCGGCGGCCCGCCAGCTGTCGGTGACCTGGAGCGCCTGGTGCGCCTGCCACCAGGCCACCGGGGAACCGCCGTTGCTGCTCGGCTGGAGCACCGCGTGCAGCTGGCCCGCGGCGAGCAGCACCGACCAGCCGTGCAGCACGGGCGGCACGGTGGTGATCTCGCTGAGCGGCATGAAGCCCTGCTCGATCAGCAGCGGCAGGAAGTCGTCCCCGACGTCGGTCGAGCCGGGCCGCACGATGGGCGCGGTCGGTTCGACGACCAGGGCGGGGTGCAACTCCCCCGAGATCAGGACGAGTCCGCTGGTCACCCCGAGCACGGCCTGCTCGGGGACGGCCTTCTCCGGTGTGCCGGCCGGGGCGTGCGCGTTGCCGCTGATGGAGCGGACGGCGCCCTGGAGCTGCTCCTCGGTGACCTGGACGATCTGGGAGGGCAGGCAGGTGGCGTGGGCGAAGGCGAGGACGGCGGTCTCGTCGCCGATGAACAGGACGGTGCTGGTGCGCTCCTGATCGGAGTCGCCCTGGGTGCGGCACGACGTGCAGTCGTAACTGCCCGGGGCGTTGTCTCCGGCGAGCAGCCGGTCGGCTTCTTCGTCGCCGATCTCGGCGCGTACGTCGTCGCTGACGTCGAGCATGCGCGGCACGGGTGGCTCCCTCGGAATGCGGTGCCCGGTGGGTCCCGGGCTCATGAAGAAGACAACGGAGGATCTGTGGCGGGAGTCACGCCCCGGAGCGAACCGAATCGAACCAACCGAAGCGGACGGTCACGGTTGGTACGGAATCGGACACTCCGTGTCAACTCTGTGAAAGGTCAAGGGAGTTGGTCGCGTGAACCGAGTCACAGCGCGTGTCGGCAACTGGTCGAAAAATCGTGAAATCAGCGAATGTAGTGGGTGGCCGAAAAGTGCCGATACCCGCGGTAACAGTGAACTGGCCTGCGGCGAAGGGCAGTTGGTCGACATCGGCTCGCCGACCTCCGTACATTCCTCCGCCGTGTGCAACGAGCACCGCTCGGGACACGTCCGTCGGCCGAACAAGCCAGCAAGCAGCACGACCTCCGACGGACGGGGAGGAGCGCGAGGACCGCGTCGATACGTGGGAGCCGCGAACCGCCTTGGGGGACCCCGGGTTGTTGGAGAGGGAACTACATGTCCGACTGTGCCGATACCACTCGCGAGAACGCACCCAAGACCCACAAGGGTCAAGCGCGTACGACAGTGGTCCTCGCCGGAGCGGCTCTGCTCGCCCCGCTCGGACTGCTGGCCGCAAGCGGCAACGCCGCGGCGGCCGACAGCGGAGTGTGGGACCGCATCGCCCAGTGCGAGAGCGGCGGCAACTGGCACATCAACACCGGCAACGGCTACTACGGAGGACTCCAGTTCTCCGCCGGCACCTGGCGCGCCTACGGCGGTTCGGCCTACGCGGCCACCGCCGACCAGGCCTCCAAGTCCGCGCAGATCGCCGTCGCCAGCAAGGTCCAGCGTGCCCAGGGATGGGGCGCCTGGCCGGTCTGCTCGGCGAAGGCCGGAGCGAGTGGCAGCGCACCCGCGGCCTCCTCCGGCACGGTGAGCGAGAAATCGACGAAGACGTCGAAGAAGTCGACCACCGGGTCGACGCAGAAGAAGTCGACCAAGAAGGCGACCCCGTCGAAGCCCGCGAACACGCCGGCTCGTGGGACGAACAACGCCTCGCGCGGCACGTCCCGCGGCGACTACACCGTCCGCGAGGGCGACACGCTGAGCGCCATCGCCGCCCAGCACGGGACCACTTGGCGGAAGGTCTACGCCGCCAACAAGTCCGTCATCGGCAACGACCCCGATCTGATCGTCCCCGGGCAGCAGCTCGACCTCTGAGCCGAGCCGCTCCCGAGCCGCCCCCGCCCGGTCCTCCGACCGGGCGGGGGCGCGCCCGTCACGCCAGTTCGGCCGCCTCGCCGCTGAACACGACCGTCCCGCGCCGCAGTTCGTACACGATCGCCGCCCGGTCGCGCAGCACCGGCGGCAACCGCTGCTCGGCCACGACCACGCACGCGTCCAACCCGCCCAGCAGTTCGTACGTGTGCGCCGCGACCGCGGGCGACATGCCCTGCGTCGGTTCGTCGACGAGCACCACACGCGCGCGTGCCAGCAGCGCCCGGGAGAGCGCCAGCATCCGCTGCTCGCCCCCGGAGAGGGTGCCGGCCCGGCGGGGGAGCAGCGGGCCCAGCTGCGGATACGCGTCGAGGGCAACGGCATGGTCCCGCGCGGCGAGTTCGAGGTTCTCGTGCACGGTGAGCGACCCGAAAACGGCCTGCCGCTCCGGCACCAGGCACAGTCCCCGGCGCGCTCGTTCGTGCGCGGGCACACGGGTCACGTCGGCGCCGTCCCACACCACCGCGCCGCCCGACAGCGCGACCGTACCGGCGAGTGCGCGCAGCGCGGTCGTACGGCCGGAGCCGTTGCGGCCCAGCAGGACGGTGAGCCCGTGGGTGGGCGCGGCGAGGGTGACGCCGTGCAGGGCTTCGAGGGGGCCGTAGCGCACGCGTGCGTGGCGCAGGGCGATGGTCATGCGGGGGTCTCCCGGGCGGTGTCCTGGGCGCCGGGTGCGCCGAGCGGGTCGAGGACGTGATCCGGTGGGCCGGAGGCGACGATCCGGCCCGCGGTCATCACATGGACCACGTCGGCGAGGTCGGCGACCAGATCGAGGTCGTGCTCCACGACGAGCAGGGCGGTGCCCTCGGCGGACAGGGCTCTCAACACCAGGGTCAGCGCGGTTACTTCGGCGGTGTCGAGGCCTGCGGCGGGCTCGTCGAGCAGCAGCACGCGCGGACTCCCGGCGAACGCCCGCGCCAGCTCGACCCGGCGCAGCGTCCCGGTGGGCAGCCCGGCGGCGGGCAGCGACCGTACGTCCCCGTCGAGCCCGAACAGCCGCAACGCCCGCTCCACGGCGCCCGGTTCGGCGACCCGCCCCTGCTCGGCGCCTACGCGGACGTTCTCGGCGACGGTCAACGAGGGGAACACGGCGAGCTGTTGAAAGGTCCGGGCGATCCCGAGCCGGGTACGCGCGTGCGCGGCCAGCCTCGTGATGTCCCGCCCACCGAGCCGGACCCGCCCCCGCGCGGGCCGCACGGTCCCGGCCAGACAGTGGAACAGGGTGCTTTTCCCAGCCCCGTTGGGCCCGACGACAGCGGTGACCTGCCCGGCCCGCACGACGAGATCGACTCCGTCGAGCGCGGTGAAACCGCCGTAGCGGACATGCAGGGCGTGGGTGGTGAGGACGGGTGGGGCG
>NZ_JBLTJC010000470.1:0-7205 GCF_048158785.1 Streptomyces colwelliae
GGTGGGCGCCCGTCTCCACCCGGTGCACCCCACCCGTACGACGGTCTTCGACGTCCCCTGCTTCCCCTCCATCAGCGACCTCCCCGAACAGGTCGACCTGGCCGTGGTGTTGGTGGCCGACCCCCTCCCCGTGATCGAGCGACTCGCCGAGGCGAAGGTGAGGTTCGCGGTCGCCTTCGCGTCCGGCTTCGCGGAGACGGGCGAGGAGGGCGCGCTGGCGCAGGCCCAACTGGCCGCAGCCGTAAGCCGATCCGGCCTGCGCCTCCTGGGCCCGAACACCAACCTCAACGCCTTCGAGAACTTCCGCGAGGACCTGGAAGGACCCGCGATCGCGCTGATCACACAGTCCGGCCACCAGGGCCGCCCGGTCTTCGCCCTCCAGCAACTCGGCATCCGCCTCTCCCACTGGGCCCCCACCGGCAACGAAGCGGACCTGGAGACAGCGGACTTCATCTCCTACTTCGCCGAGCGCCCCGAAGTGGGCGCCATAGCCTGCTACGTGGAGGGCCTCAAGGACGGCCGCTCCTTCCTCCTGGCCGCCGACCGCGCCGCCCGCCGCAAGGTCCCGGTGGTCGCGGTGAAAGTCGGCCGCACCGAGACCGGCTCCCGTACGGCCGCCTCCCACACCGGCAAACTGACGGGCGCGGACGCGGTGGTGGACGCGGTGATGCGCCAGTACGGCGTGATCCGTGTCGACGGCCTGGACGAACTCCAGGACACGGCGGCCCTGTTGGCGCGGGCGAAGCCTCCGGTGGCCGAGGGGGTGGTCGTGTACTCGATCTCCGGCGGCACGGGCGCCCACTTCGCCGACCTGGCGAGCGAGGCGGGCCTACGGCTCCCGCAGCTGTCGGACGCGAAACAGGCCCAACTCCACGAGTGGATACCGCCGTACCTGAGCGTGGCGAACCCGGTGGACAACGGCGGTCACCCGGTGGGTGACTGGCGCGGCCGGAAGATCATCGACGCGATCCTCGACGACCCGGAGGTGGGGGTGCTGGTCTGCCCCATCACGGGCCCGTTCCCCCCGCTGAGCGACAAGCTCGTGCAGGACCTGGTGGCGGCGGCCGAGCAGACGGACAAGCTGGTGTGCGTGGTGTGGGGCTCACCGGTGGGCACCGAACCGGCGTACCGCGAGACGCTGTTGGGCTCGTCCAGGGTGGCGACGTTCCGCACGGTCGGCAACTGCATCACGGCCCTCCACGCCTACTTCTCTCACCACCGCTTCGTCCACGCCTACCGCTCCCCCTTCGACGAGGCCCCCCGCACCGTCTCCCCCTCCTTCCGCAAGGCCGAGGCCCTGATGCGCCCGGGCCAGCAGCTGAGCGAACACGCGGCGAAACAACTCCTTCGGGCCTACGGCATCCGGGTCCCCCGGGAGCAGTTGGTGACCAGCGCGGCGGCGGCCGTACGGGCGGCCGGGCTGGTGGGCTACCCGGTGGTGATGAAGGCGTCCGGCGCGCGGATAGCGCACAAGACGGAACTGGGCCTGGTGAAGGTGGGCCTGACCTCGGCCAGCCAAGTCCGCGACGCGTACCGCGAGTTGACGGACATAGCGCGCTACGAGGACGTGACCCTGGACGGCGTGCTGGTCTGCCAGATGGTCGAACGGGGCGTCGAGATGGTCGTGGGCGTCACCCAGGACGAGCTGTTCGGCCCGACGGTGACGGTGGGGCTGGGCGGGGTGCTGGTGGAGGTACTGCGGGACGCGGCGGTACGGGTGCCGCCGTTCGGCGAGGAGGCGGCACGCGACATGCTCGACGAGTTGCGCGGCCGCCCCCTGCTGGACGGAGTGAGGGGACGCCCCCCGGCGGACCTGGACGCCCTGGTGGAGGTGATCCTCCGCGTCCAGCGCATGGCACTCGAACTGGGCGATGTGCTCTCGGAGTTGGACATCAACCCGCTCATGGTGCTGCCCCGGGGACAGGGCGCGGTGGCGCTGGACGCGCTGGCGGTGTGCCGATGACCGATCCGACGGCTGAGGTCACGCATACGATCGCGAGCGGCGTCGCCCACCTCACCCTCAACCGCCCCGAGGCCCTGAACGCGATCACCCCGCCCCAACGGGACCGCCTGACAGCCCTGTTGGAAGAGTCGTCGGCGGACCCCTCCGTACGGGCGGTGGTCCTGACCGGCACCGGCCGAGGCTTCTGCGCGGGCGCGGACCTACGGGGAGGCGGCGGGGCGGAGGAAAGGATCGCCGGTGACGTCGCCCGCGTGATCCGCCTGGGCGCGCAACGCCTCATCGCCGCCGTCCTGGACTGCGAGAAACCGGTGATCGCCGCGGTGAACGGCACCGCGGCCGGCCTCGGCGCCCACCTCGCCCTGGCCTGCGATCTCGTACTGGCCGCGGAGTCGGCGAGGTTCATCGAGGTGTTCGTACGACGGGGCCTGGTACCCGACGGCGGCGGCGCGTATCTCCTGCCCCGGCTGCTGGGCCCGCAGCGCGCGAAGGAGCTGATGTTCTTCGGCGACACGGTGACCGCCACGGACGCGGAACGCCTTGGCCTGGTCAACAGGGTCGTACCGGACGACGAGTTGGAGAAGACGGCCCGCGACTGGGCGGAACGCCTGGCCACCGGCCCGACCCGCGCCCTCGCCCTCACCAAGCAGCTGGTCAACGCGTCCCTGGACACCGACCGGGCGACGGCGTTCGCGGCGGAGGCGGCGGCGCAGGAGATCAACATGACGACGCAGGACGCGCGCGAGGGGGTGGCGAGCTTCGTGGAGCGCAGGAGTCCGCGATATCGGGGACGGTGATCCGCAGGAACCATCGACACGCCTGAGGCGATCACTCCTAACGCGCCTCAAGTGATGAGTGCCGACGACGTGTTGTTCGTCCTGGTGTACGCGGAGGCGCAGGGCGGAGATAGGTTGATCCGCGAAGTGGAGCAAGTCACGGACCTGTTCGAGAGGGAGGCGGCACAACTGTGAAAAGGCGGCGCCTGCTGAAGCGCGCAGCCGGCGTCGGAGCAACCGTCACCCTCCTGCTCGCGGCCCTCACCTCGTGCAGCGGCGCGGCATCGGGCAAGGCGCCCTCGATCACCGCGCCCGAGGTCTTCTACCTGCGCCCCGTCGGCGACAAGTCCGGCCCCCGTGACAAGGACCCGTTCCACTTCTCCGCCGACGACGGCAAGACGCACACCGGTGTCAGGGGACCCGCCGATCACACCCTCACCGTGGACGTGCTGCCCGGCGCGAAGAGCGCGGTCGCGCTGCGCGAGGGCGGGACCTGTACGGGCAGCTCCACCCACGTGACGTGTGAGGTGCGTTCCGACTACGACAGCAGGTCGGACGGCGGCGTGTCCCTGGTCGCGGCCAAGGGCAGCAAGCCGGGTGACGCGGCGGTGGTCCGGTACACGTACGCGGACCGGAGCGGCAAGAAGGTCACCGCGCGGACGAAGGCCGTCGTAGGCGAGCCGGTGGTCGAGGTGCTGACGGCGAAGTCACTCGGCGGAGTCCGTCCGGGCGCCGAGCTGAGCCGGCCGATCGTCGTCCGGAACACCGGCGAGGTGCCGGTCAGGGGACTGGTGCTCAAAATCGGCCTGGAACAGATGGAGTTCGAGAAGCGGTACGCCAACTGCCGTTATCCGAGCTTCTACAAGGGCCACATCACGGTCTGCGAGTTCCCGGACCTCCGCATCGCCCCCGGACAGACCGTGACCATCCAGCCCGCGCTCCGGCTCCGCGCACCCAGGACGAAGATGTACGCCTCCTTCAGCAGCGAGGCCCGGCCACTGGACATGGGGCCGGAGAACGGGGGTGCCATGGCCGGTGGGGACCACGGTGACGGTCCGGCCCTCCGCCCTGAATCCACCACCGCCGAGAAGGGCACCTACGCCAAGGGCGGCGGCTGGACGAACGTCGTGCTCGACACCCACGCCGACTACTCCGTCTCCGACGTGAACCTGTACGGCGACCCCGGCACCAAGCGGACCTTCAAACTCACCGTCCGCAACAACGGCCTCGCCGACGCCGGCGCCACGGAGCAGCTGGTGTTCAGCCCGCCGCTCGGCATGGAGATGGTGAAGCAGCCCATGCAGGAGTACGACGAGGACTCCTACGAGCCCTCCTGCGAGAACGGCGCCTTCGTCTACACCTGTGACATCAAGGCCCTGGAGCCCGGCGAGACCCAGACCTTCACGTTCACGATGCGCCTCGGCGACCCGGGCGAAGGCACGTTGACCCTCCGGGACAAGAAGCCGACCCAGGACTGGTACGTCGGCGACCGCGATCCGGACCCGAGCAACGACAAAGCCGTCATCACGGTCCACCCCGACGATTGAACTGCCCGGCCGGGCGCCACGTACCAGTCACCGAGGGTGGCAGCAGGCGGCACGCACGGTGCCCGGAGAGAGAGTTGAGCGATTCCAGTGGATGCGATGAGGGCGAGCGTGGCGCCCGTCCGTCGGCAGGTGCTGGGTCTGGACGGGCTCCGCGGGCTGGCGGCACTGTACGTGGTGCTGTTCCACTGCTGGCTGTACACCTTCCCGGGCTATCCCGACAGTTCGGCGCCCCGGTGGCTGGACGTGCTGATGTTCGGGCGCCTCGCCGTCGTCTTCTTCCTCGTGCTGTCCGGTTTCTCGCTCGCGCTCTCCCCGGCGCGGCACGGCTGGCGGCCGGGCGGCGTCGCCCAGTTCCTGCGCCGCCGCGCCTGGCGCATCCTGCCGCCGTACTGGGCGGCGCTGGCCATCAGCCTGGTCGTCTCCCTGTACGTGGTGCCGGCTTCGCACCACGGACCCCCTGACGGCTCGTCAATTCTCGTCTACGGCCTGGTCCTTCAGGATGTGTTCTTCGCCCCGACCCCGAACGGCGCGTTCTGGTCGATCGGCGTCGAGGCCGAGCTGTATCTCCTCTTCCCGCTGATCCTCCTGGTCCGGCGCCGGTTCGGCGCGGCGGCCGTCGTCGCGTGCGTGACGCTCCCGGTGATCGTCCGCGGGCTCATGGCCGCCGACGCGAACCCGGTGGAGGGCGACAACTGGCTCGCCCCGCATCTCGCCCCCGTCTTCGTCGCCGGTGTGATCGGCGCGGGGGTCGTCGTCGCGTCGCAGCGGGTTCAGCGTCTGCCGTGGGGATGGTTCGCCGCGGCGGCCGCCCTGCCGGTGCTCGCCCTCGGCCTCGTCAAGGGGTCCGTGTGGACGGTGCACCACTACTTCTGGGTGGATCTCGCCATCGCTCCCTCGATGGCCCTGCTGCTGGCGTCAGTTGCCACCGGCCGCCCCGCCCTCCTCGTGCGGCTGCTGAACACGCGGCCCATGCGGAAGCTCGGTGATTTCTCCTACAGCCTCTATCTGATCCACCTTCCGGTCGTCCTGGTCGTCATCCGCCGAGTGGCCCCGCATTTCGTGTCGCCGGGGATGCCCACGTTCTGCTTCACCCTCCTCCTGGGCCTGCCCGTCTCGGTGCTCGGCGCCTGGCTGTTCTCCGAGATCTTCGAAATGCCCTTCAAGCGGAACCGGTCCTGGAAGTCCCTGACGGCGATCACTCGTTCGCGCCCGGACGCTCAGCCCCGGCCCAGCACCACCGTCCCCGAAGAGCAGAACCAGCCGCCCGTCCCGGAGGCCACCCCCAGCCGCGGCAACGCCCCGTCCGCACCCGTCACTTGACGGGCCCCGGCCTCCCCGCGCAACTGCCGCACCGCCTCCACCAGCAGGAACAGCCCCCGCATCCCGGGATGTTGGGCCGACAGCCCGCCCCCGTCCGTGTTCACCGGCAACTCCCCGCCGGCCACCCGCAACCGCCCCTTGTCCACGAAGGCGCCCCCCTCACCCTTCGCACAGAAACCCAGATCCTCCAGCGTCACCAACGTCATGTAGGTGAACGCGTCGTAGATCTCCGCGAAGTCCATCTCCTCGGGCCCAACTCCCGCCCGCTCGAAGGCCAGCCGCCCGCTCACCGCCGCCGGTGACACCGTGAAGTCGGGCCACTCGGACATCGCCGCGTGCGAGACGTGCTCCCCGGTCCCGAGCACCCACACCGGTGCCGTACGGCAGTCCCGTACGTACTCCTCGGCGGCCAGCAGGATCGCCGCCCCGCCGTCCGACCGTATGCAGCAGTGCAGTTTGGTGAACGGGTCGGCGATCATCGGGCCGGAGAGCACGTCGTCCACGGTGATCGGGTCGCGGAACATCGCCTCGGGGTTGAGGGCCGCGTTCGCGCGGGCCTGTACCGCCACCTCCGCCAACTGCTCGATCGTCGTGCCGAATTCGAGCATGTGGCGGCGCGCGGCCATCGCGTACTTCGCGATCAGCGTGTGGCCGTAGGGGACTTCGAACTGGAGCGGGCCCCGCGCGCCGAAGGAGAGGTTGCCGGTGCGGCGGCCCGCCTTGATGTCGGCCCGGGCCGTCGAGCCGTAGACAAGCAGGACGGCGTTCGCGTGGCCCGCCGCTATCGCGTCCGCCGCGTGGGCCGCCATGACCTCCCACGTCGAGCCGCCGACGGAGGTGGAGTCGACCCAAGTCGGGCGCAGGCCAAGGTATTCGGCCACCTCCACCGGTGGCAGCGTGCCCAGGCCCGCCGACGCGAAGCCGTCCACCACCTCCCTGCCCAGGCCCGCGTCCGCCAGCGCGCGGCGGGCCGCCTGGGCGTGCAGGGCGTAGGGGGTCGTGTCGTCCACGCGTCCGCAGTCGGACAGCGCCACGCCCACCACGGCGACCTTGCGGCTCCCCACTGGCATGAGGGGGCCTCCTCCCTCTGTGCATATCGTGCCCGGACTCCTAATATGACGGACCGTCAGATCTGGAGGGAAGTGCCATGGACGCCAGCTTCACCGCCGAGCAGGACGAGATCCGCCGTACCCTCCGCGAACTCCTCACCAAGCGCTGCGGGCCGGCCGGACTCCGGGCCGCCCTCGACAGCCCCGCCGGGTACGACCCGGCGCTGTGGGGCGCGCTGGCCGACCAGTTGGGGCTGCCGGGGCTCGCGCTCCCGGAGTCGTACGACGGGGTCGGCTGTACGTCCACCGAACTCGCCCTGGCCTGCGAGGAGACGGGCCGTTTCCTGGCTCCCTCCCCGCTGCTCGCCACCGCCGTGCTCGTCGCCCCCCTGGTCCTCGCCCTAGACGCTTGTGCGGTCTCGGCTTGCTCGGTCTCGGCGGAGGCCGCCAGGGCACGGCAGGATGCGCTCGACGCGTACATCCGGCAGACCGCCGGAGGTACGGGCACGGGCGGCCACACGGACGAACTGGCCAAGCTCTCCGAGCTGAAGAG
>NZ_JBLTJC010000471.1:0-7174 GCF_048158785.1 Streptomyces colwelliae
GTGGTCACCCGCCGAACCGGGAGACGTCCTCGCCGAGGCCGTGGACCTCCACGTCCAGCTCGGCGGGCGCAAAGTCCTCCACGGCGTCACCGTGCCCGTCCGCGCCGGTGAGGTGCTCGCGCTCGTCGGGCCCAACGGGGCGGGTAAATCAACCCTGTTGGGCGCCCTCGCCGCGGATCTTCCGGCCGTCGGCGGAGCCGTCCGCATCAACGGCCGTCCCGCCGCCGCGTGGTCCGCGCCCGAACTCGCCCTGCGTCGGGCCGTGTTGCCCCAATCGGCCACGCTCTCCTTCCCGTTCACGGTCGAGGACGTCGTACGGATGGGGCGGGCGCCGCACGCCACCAGCCCCGCCGAGGACGAGATCGCCGTAGCGGAGGCGATGGCGCGGGCGGAGGTCACGGACTTCGCGCTACGGCCGTTCTCGGCGCTCAGTGGTGGCGAGCGGGCCCGGGTCGCGCTCGCGCGGGTGCTGGCCCAGCGGGCGCCGCTGCTGTTGCTCGACGAGCCGACCGCCGCGCTCGATCTCCGGCATCAGGAACTGGTCCTGCGGCTGTGCCGGGAAAGGGCGCACGCGGGGGACGCGGTGGTCGTGGTGCTGCACGATCTCGCGCTGGCCGCCGCCTACGCGCACCGGGTCGCGATCCTGCGCGCCGGTCGTGTCGCCGCCGACGGTCCGCCGAAGGACGTATTCACCGAGAAGTTGCTGTCGGACGTCTACGACCAGCCAGTTGAGGTGTTTCCGCATCCGCGCACGGGGGCGGTCGTGGTGACACCGAAACGCCCTGCTTGACCTTCCCTTGACCGTTCCTTGGCGTTCGTTTTTCGCCATCGAGATCAAGCCGTGTCTGTGATTTTTCTGTGGGCAGTGAATACCCACCCGTACGGGTATGACTGAGGTAAGCCTCAGGTAAGTTAGGGCAGCCTCACCACACTGCCTCGCCACCCACTCCCGCTTGGAGCCTGCATGCGTGCCGTCCGACTTCCCGTCGCCACCGCCGTCGCCGCCGCGGCCGCCCTGACCGCCGTCACGGCGTGCACCGCGAAGAGCGACGCCAAGGACGGCGACGCGATCCAGGTGACCGCGGCCGACTCCAAGTGCACGACCTCGACCAAGTCGATCCCGGCCGGCCAGGTCACGCTGAAGATCGAGAACACCGGCTCGAAGGCGACCGAGGTCGAGATCCTCTTCCCGGACGACCGGATCGTCTCCGAGAAGGAGAACATCGGGCCGGGCACCAAGTACACGCTCACCGCCGAGGTGAAGGCCGGGTCGTACGAGATCGCCTGCCGGCCGGGGATGAAGGGGCACGGTGTGCGGCAGAAGCTGACCGTCACCGGGGGCAGCGTCGCCAAGCGTGACCCGAAGCTGGACGCGGCCGTCGCCGCCTACCGCGAGTACGCGCAGGAGCAGGCCGACGCGACGATCCCGAAGGTGGAGACCTTCGCCAACGCCATCAAGGCGGGCGACCTCACCGCCGCCAAGAACGCCTACGCCCCCTCCCGCGTCGGCTGGGAGGCCACCGAGCCGATCGCCGAGTCGTTCGGGGACATCGACCCCAAGACCGACACCCGCGCCGACGGCCTGGAGAAGGGCCAGAAGTGGACCGGCTGGCACGCGCTGGAGAAGGCGCTGTGGCAGGACAAGAAGATCGGCGCCGAACAGAAGGTCCTCGCCGCCGAGTTGGTCACCGACCTGAAGGACTGGCAGAAGCGGGTCGGCAAGGCCGAGATCACCCCGACCTCCATGGCCAACGGCGCCAAGGAACTCCTCGACGAGGTCGCCACCGGCAAGGTCACCGGCGAGGAGGACCGTTACTCGCACACCGACCTGAGCGACTTCAAGGCCAACGTCGGGGGCGCACAGAAGGCGTACGAGCTGCTGAAGCCGGTCGCGCGGAAGAACGACGCGGCGCTGACCACCGAGTTGGACAAGCAGTTCGCCGCGCTCGACGCGCTGCTCGACAAGTACCGCTCGACCTCGACCTCGGACGGCTTCGTGTCGTACGACAAGGTCACCGCGGACCAGCGCAAGGAGCTGTCGGACGCGGTCAACGCCCTCGCGGAGCCGCTGTCCAAGCTCGCCGCCGCCGTCGTGAAGTAGGCCTGAGATGACCGACGTTCAGGAGAGCGAAGTCCAGGAGAACGGTTCGCCGTCCCGCCGTTCGCTGATCGGCTGGGGCGGTGCCGGGCTCGCGCTCGGCGCCGTCGCGGCCGGTGGTGCGGTCGCGATGACCCGGGTCGGCGACGATGTCGACCCGACCGGTGCCGACACCGGTGCCGCGGTCGCCTTCCACGGCGCCAACCAGGCCGGTATCGCCACGCCCGTGCAGGACCGGCTGCACTTCGCCGCGTTCGACGTGAAGACCGACGACCGCGCCGAGTTCGTGCAGCTGCTGAAGGACTGGACGGCCGCCGCCCGGCGGATGACCGGCGGGCAGGCGGTCGGCGACGGGGCCTACGGCGGGCTCGCCGAGGCGCCGCCGGACGACACCGGTGAGGCGCTGGGGCTGAAACCCTCGCGGCTGACGCTGACGATCGGCTTCGGGCCGGGCTTCTTCGACCACTTCGGGCTCGAAGGCAGTCGTCCTGACGCCCTCGTCGATCTGCCGCAGTTCCCCGGCGACAACTTCGACAAGTCCCGTACGGGCGGCGACCTTTGTGTCCAGGCCTGTGCGGACGATCCGCAGGTCGCCGTGCACGCGATCCGCAACCTGGCGCGTATCGGGTTCGGGAAGGTCGCGATCCGCTGGTCCCAACTCGGCTTCGGGAAAACCTCGTCGACGACCCCGGGGGCACAGACCCCGCGCAATCTCATGGGGTTCAAGGACGGCACCCGCAACATCGCGGGGACCGAGACGGACCGGCTGAAGAAGTTCGTGTGGGTCGGCGAGGGCGACAACAGCGCGAACTCGGCCTGGATGACCGGGGGTTCGTATCTCGTCGCCCGGCGCATCCGCATGAACATCGAGACCTGGGACCGGACCTCGCTCCAGGAGCAGGAGGACGTCTTCGGGCGGGACAAGGGCGAGGGCGCCGCGGTCGGCAAGGCCAAGGAGCACGACCCGCCGTTCCTGAAGGCGATGAAGCCCGACGCGCACGTCCGGCTCGCGCACCCCGACTCCAACAGCGGGGTCACCATCCTGCGCCGGGGCTACTCCTTCACCGACGGCACCGACGGCCTCGGCCGGCTCGACGCCGGCCTGTTCTTCCTGGCCTACCAGCGCGACGTACGCAAGGGATTCATCCCGCTCCAGCGCAGGCTGTCGGCGACCGACGCGCTCAACGAGTACATCCAGCACGTGGGTTCGGCGGTCTTCGCCGTCCCGCCGGGCGTCCGTGACAAGGACGACTGGTGGGGCAGCACGCTGTTCTCCAAGGACGCGAAGGAGTCGTAGACCGTGTTCTCGAACTATCTGATCGGTCTGCGCGAGGGCCTCGAAGCCAGTCTCGTCGTGTGCATCCTGATCGCCTATCTGGTCAAGACGGACCGGCGGGACGCGCTGAGGCCGATCTGGACCGGCATCGTCGTCGCCGTCCTCATCGCGATGGGCTTCGGCTGCGCGCTCGAGTTCGGCTCCCAGGAGATGACGTTCCAGGCGCAGGAGGCGCTCGGCGGTTCGCTGTCGATCGTCGCGGTCGGTCTGGTGACGTGGATGGTGTTCTGGATGCGGCGCACCGCCCGGCATCTGAAGGCCGAACTGCACGGCAAGCTGGACGCGGCGCTTGCGATGGGCACGGGTGCGCTGGTCGCCACCGCGTTCCTCGCCGTCGGCCGCGAGGGGCTGGAGACCGCCCTGTTCGTGTGGGCGTCGGTGCACGCGGCGAGCGACGGCACCCCGCGCCCGCTGGTCGGCGTGGGACTGGGCCTGGCCACCGCCGTGTTCCTGGGCTGGCTGTTCTACCGGGGCGCGTTGAAGATCAACCTCGCGAAGTTCTTCACCTGGACCGGCGCGATGCTGGTCGTCGTGGCGGCGGGTGTACTGGCGTACGGCGTCCACGACTTGCAGGAGGCCGACTGGATCCCCGGCCTGACGAAGCTGGCCTTCGACATCAGTGACACGATCCCGCCGGACAGCTGGTACGGCACCCTCCTCAAGGGCGTCTTCAACTTCCAGCCGGACCCGACCGTCCTCCAGATCACGGTGTGGCTGCTGTACCTGATCCCCACGCTCGCCCTGTTCTTCGCCCCGGTAGGGTTCGCCTCCGGGAAGGGGAAGGTGAAGACACCTGATGAGCAGGGATCGCAGCCCTCGAAGGCTCCGCAGGCTTGACCGGCGCGTATTGATAGCGGCTTCGATGACCGCTTTGTCGCTGACGGCGAGCGGTTGTGTGGTGGTCCACGGCGAGCGGGAGGTCCTCCCGGCCACCACCCGCGCCGAGGCCGCCACGGCACTACGGCAGTTCACGACCGCGTACAACGCGGCCGACAAGGCGTACGACAGTTCCCTGGACTCCGCTCATGTCACCGGCGCGCTCGGTGACATCGACGCGGCGCGACTGAAGGCGGGGCACACCAACTCGCCGTCCGGGAACGCTAATTACTCGCCGCTGGAGCTGACGGACGCCAAGTTCACCATCCCGAAGAAGGCCGGCTGGCCGCGTTGGTTCGTCGCCGACACCGCCGCCAACAAGGGGGGCGCGGCTCGGTGGTTGCTGGTCTTCACCCGTAACGACCTGTCCGAGCCCTGGCAGGTGGCGTATCTCACGCTGCTCGCGCCCAGCGCCGTACCGAAGTTCGCGACCGACAAGGACGGCTGGGCCGAGGCCGTACCGGCGAACTCGGCCGAACTGGCCGTTGCCCCGGGCGAGTTGAGCCAGAGCTACGCCACGTATCTGAAGAGCGGCGGCACCGCCTTCGCGGACGGCACGCACACCAGCGCGTGGCGTGCGGACCGGGAGAAGGCCACCAAGCCCGGTCTGGCCGTCCAGTTCCTCGACCAGCCGCTGACGAGCGGCGACTACGCGCCGCTGGCGCTGCGTACGGCGGACGGCGGGGCGTTGGTGTTCTTCACCACGCGGTACTTCCAGAAGGAGACCGCGGCGGAGGGCGCGTCGGTGCCGACACAGAACAAGGACGTCCAGGCGCTGACGACGGGCGAGGTGGAACAGTCCCTCACCCTCCAACTCATCTCCAACGAGGTGGCGTTGGACCCGAAGCGGGGCGGCAAGGTGTCGGTGCTGGGGCGGATCGAGGGGCTGACCTCGGCGCAGGGCGGCTGACCTCAGAAGGTCAACGGCCCAGTGGCCAGGCCGAGTTCGCGTGGTCCGGTTCCGCACCGGCGTGGCGGGCGCAGGCGTCCGTGAGGGTTTCGAGGAGGGTCAGCGGGTCGGGCAGGGGATGCTCGGGGCCGCGTACCCAGTGAACGGACTGGTTCTCGCCGGGGAGTTGGGCCGGGGGGACGAGGACGTAGGAGCCGCGGCAGTGCCAGCGCAGGCCGGGGTGTTCGTCCATCGTCTCGGGGTGGCAGTCCAGTTCGCACGGCCACCACTCGTCCTCGTCCTCGGGGGTGCCGCGGGTGAGGGTGAAGAAGAGCAGCCGTCCGTCGTCGCTCGCGGCGACCGGCCCGATCTCGACACCGGCGGCGAGCAGCCGCTCCAGTGCCTCGCGGCCCGCTTCGAGGGGGACGTCGAGGACGTCGTTGACCATGCCGGTCGCGGTGATGAAGTTGGCCTGCGGCTGGTGGCGGGCCCAGCGCTCGATCTGCGCGCGGTCGGTCGTGGACTGCGTCTGCCAGGCGAACGACACGGGGTGGCGGGCCGGGGTCGGGCAGCCCACGCGGTCGCACGAACATCGGTAGCCCGGGGCGGGGTGCGCGGCGGGCGCGATCGGCAGCCCTGCCTCGGCGGCGGCCAGCAGCAGCGCCTCGCGTCCGCTGCCGTCGTCGGGGGCCTCCTGCGGGCGGCGTCCGCGCAGCCACGAGGAGAGTTTGCCCTGCCGACCGGTCCGGCCACCGAACGTCGCGCTCATCTATCTCCTCGCCCTGCTGTTGTCGCCCTGCTCTGTGCGGAGAAGTCCTGCCGTTGTGCGGAGAACTTCCCCTATGGTCCCACCATCCTGCGCCCCGAGAGGCGGTACCCCACATCCGGGGTGGGTGGGACGAGACACACGTGTGACACTTTCGGCGAAAGTGTCATGCTTTTTCCGGCCAGGGGTCCGGCCACGGGTCTCCCCAGCTCACGTTCCGTGCCGCCTTGTACAGGTCGCCGTGGCGTTTGGTGACCGTCGTCCGGCGCAGCTGCTCGTCGGTCTCGCAGAGGTCGAGGAGTACCTGTCCCTTACGGATCTGCGGGCGTCGTACGACGCGGGCGGGGGCGGGTTCGACGGGGAAGCGGGCGGCGGCCACGTAGCTGAACTTCTCGTCCTCGTACGGCAGGGAGCCGCCCTTGACCTGGCGGTGCAGGGAGGAGCGGCTGACCCGCGCCGAGAAGTGGCACCAGTCCTCGCCCGGGGCGATCGGGCAGGCGGCGCTGTGCGGGCAGGGGGCGGCGATGTGGAAACCGGCGGCGACGAGTCTGTCCCTGGCCTCGATGACGCGGGCGTAGCCGTCGGGGGTGCCGGCCTCGACGATCACGACGGCCTGCGCTGCGGACGCGGCGGCGTCCACGAGGGCGGCCCGGTCCGGGACGGTGAGTTCGTTGAGGACGTAGGAGACGGTGACGAGGTCGGTGGGGTCGAGGGTGAGCGTGGAGCCGATCCGCGCGCGGCGCCAACTGGCGTCGCGCAGGCTCGGGTTGGCGGCCGCGATCTCTTTCCCGAGCGCGAGTGCGGGTTCGGCCCAGTCGAGGACGGTCACCGGGCGGTCGCCGTCCCAGGTCGCGGCGACGGCCCAGGTGGCGGCACCGGTCCCGCCGCCGACATCCACGTGTCCCTGCGGGGCCCACTCGGGTACGGCGTCGGCGAAGGCGTCCAGTGCGGAACGTACGGCTTCGAAAGTCGCCGGCATCCGATAGGCCGCGTAGGCCGCGACGTCCGCACGGTCCCTGAGGATCGGGGCGTCGGTCGGGGTGGCCCCCCGGTAGGTGCCGATCAGCCGCTCAACAGCCCCGGCGGCCTGCCTCGGCGGAAGTCCGTCGAGCAGGCGGGCCAGAGCAGTACGCAGGGTTTCGGCGGGCGCCACGGGGTCGTTCACCCGCCGATTCTAAGTGGCCCGGCACTGATGCCGAGGTCCCTGGG
>NZ_JBLTJC010000472.1:0-7162 GCF_048158785.1 Streptomyces colwelliae
GTCCGGCACCCTCCCGTACCGCCCCGCACGACCCCGCTCTGATCGCCGCGATCCTGGCGCTGCATATACTCCATGATCACGACACGATCCGATCCTGGCCCCGCATCTCTGCCCGGACGCCCCGCGCGCCCGACTGCTGGACGTGGGCAAGGCCGAAGCGGTTTGTGGGGGCGGCGGGCGGAAGTAAATAGCCCAAAGCCTCCTCGCCGGGTCGGGGAGACGAGTGGTTCGGCCACGGCGGAGACCGTATCGGCCGCGCCGCCCCGTACTCTTCGTGTTGTCTACGGCGTCACATAGCGGGCGCCAAACCACTGGAGGCAACACCGCATGCTGATCGCTCAGCGCCCCTCGTTGACCGAAGAGGTCGTCGACGAGTTCCGCTCCCGGTTCGTGATCGAGCCGCTGGAGCCGGGCTTCGGCTACACCCTTGGCAACTCCCTGCGTCGTACGCTCCTCTCCTCGATCCCGGGTGCGGCCGTCACGTCCATCCGTATCGACGGAGTGCTGCACGAGTTCACCACCGTGCCGGGCGTCAAGGAGGACGTCACCGACCTGATCCTCAACATCAAGCAGCTCGTCGTCAGCAGTGAGCAGGACGAGCCTGTCGTGATGTACCTGCGCAAGCAGGGTCCGGGACTGGTCACCGCCGCCGACATCGCGCCCCCGGCCGGTGTCGAGGTGCACAACCCCGACCTCGTCCTCGCCACGCTCAACGGCAAGGGCAAGCTGGAGATGGAGCTGACCGTCGAGCGCGGTCGCGGCTACGTCTCCGCCGTGCAGAACAAGCAGGTCGGTCAGGAGATCGGGCGCATCCCGGTCGACTCGATCTACTCGCCCGTGCTGAAGGTCACGTACAAGGTCGAGGCGACCCGTGTCGAGCAGCGCACCGACTTCGACAAGCTGATCGTCGATGTCGAGACCAAGCAGGCCATGCGTCCCCGTGACGCCATGGCGTCCGCCGGCAAGACCCTGGTGGAGCTGTTCGGTCTGGCGCGTGAGCTGAACATCGACGCCGAGGGCATCGACATGGGCCCGTCCCCGACGGACGCCGCCCTTGCCGCCGATCTCGCCCTGCCGATCGAGGAGCTCGAGCTCACCGTTCGGTCGTACAACTGCCTCAAGCGCGAGGGCGTCCACTCCGTGGGCGAGCTCCTGGCGCGTTCCGAGGCCGACCTGATGGACATCCGCAACTTCGGCGCGAAGTCCATCGACGAGGTCAAGGAGAAGCTGGCCGGCATGGGCCTCGGCCTCAAGGACAGCCCTCCCGGACTGAACCTCTCCGCCGCTGCCGAGACCTACGGCGTCGACGACGACGTGGACGCGGGCTTCGTGGAGACCGAGCAGTACTGAATGCCGCGCTGCGCCGGCCTTGGTGACACTTCGCGGACGGGGACAGGAAAACCTCCACACTGTTCCCGCCCGGAGGGACACCTCGGCCGGCTCCGCGCCGGCGCACGAACCCTGACGAAGGCGGCCACAGACAAAGCGGGCGCCTTCGGCGTTTCTTGCGCAACCCGCAACCCGCAACCCGCAACCTTCAACCCGCAGATCACTGCTCGCAGACCACTGGTCGCTCGACCGGCGGTTGCCGGTCCCCGGGCGGGGAAACCGGGCGCTCCTGACGGGGATCTGCGTGCCCCTCGACGCCGGCTACACCTAGGCTGCGCCCATGCTCGATGGTCCAACCGTCCGGCAGGCCACCGCCGACCTGCTGTCCGCGCCCCGCACCTTGAGCGCCGCGGTCTCCGCGCTGCCCACGACCCCGGGCCTGTACGCCTGGTGGGCGCCGCCCGAGGTCCTGGCTCCCTTCCCGGGGCCTCTCAACTCGGGTGACTCCGGATGGCGACTGCTCTACCTGGGCAAGGCGAGCCGGTTGCGCTCCCGGATCGCCTCGAACCACCTGCGGGATTCCGGGCGCTCCACCCTGCGCCGCACCCTCGCCGGACTCCTCATGGCCACCGAGGGCTACCGCACCACGTGGACCGACCGCGTCGTCCTCATCCCCGAGGACGAACAGCGCCTCACCGACTGGATGCGCCAGCACCTCGCACTCACCTGGAGCGAGCAGGCCGACCCGGTCCCCCTGGAGACGGAACTGATCGCCGGCCTGCGTCCGCCGCTGAACGTGGCCGGAGCCCGGCACGGCATCCCCCGGGATCGCGTCAAGCAGGCACGGGACGTCTACTACGCCAGCGCGGGACCCCGTCCGGACAGGCGGCCCGGCTCTCGGTGACCAGTTCCCGGATCCGGTGCGTGAGGCCCCCGCACATGTGGAGCGACCCCAACCAGGCGGAAAACCCTGGTCAGATCCCCGTCGGTGATCAAGCCCTGCCCTGCAAAAAGTAATGCCCAGTATGTACAAGGGAAAATCCAGTTCATCAGTCCGCAAATCGATCACTGGATCGGTGTAATCGGCACATACGCCGCACCGCTGGGCGATCTAGCGTCGGAGTGCACGGAGCCGCACGGACCAGAAAGGCATCCAGACACTCATGCCCATCCCGCATACCGACGTCATGCCCGAAGCCGAGTTCGACACCCTGACCGTTTCCCGCGCCGGCGGCCTCCCGCCGGCCGTCGACCTCCTCCAACCCGTCGACGAGCTGCCCGAGTTCGCGTCGGAGCCCGACCTGGTCTGCCGCCGGGTACGCGACGAGCTGATGCTCGACGGCAACGCGCGCCTCAACCTGGCCACCTTCGTGACGACCTGGATGGAGCCGCAGGCAAGGGAGTTGATGGCGGAGACCGCCGAGAAGAACCTCGCCGACCGCGCCGAGTACCCGCAGATCACGGCGATGGAAGAGCGCTGCGTACGGATGCTCGCCCGGCTCTGGCACGCGCCGCACGCGGAGCAGGTCCGCGGCTGCTCGACTACCGGCTCCAGCGAGGCCGCCATGCTCGGCGGACTCGCGCTGAAGCGCCGCTGGCAGGAACGCCGCCGCGCCCAGGGCAAGGACACTGCGCGCCCGAACATCGTGATGGGCGCGAACGTCCAGGTGTGCTGGAAGAAGTTCGCCAACTACTTCGAGGTGGAGCCCCGTTACGTCCCGATGGAGCCGGGCCGCTACCACCTCACGGCCGACACGCTCACCGCCTACTGCGACGACAACACCATCGGTGTCGTGGCGATCCTCGGGTCCACGTTCGACGGCTCCTACGAGCCCGTCGCGGACATCTGCATGGCCCTGGACGGCTACCAGGCAGCCACCGGCACCGACATCCCCGTGCATGTCGACGGCGCGTCCGGCGCGATGGTCGCCCCGTTCCTCGACCCGGGCCTCATGTGGGACTTCCAGCTCGAACGCGTCGCCTCCATCAACACCTCGGGGCACAAGTACGGCCACGTCTTCCCGGGCCTGGGCTGGGCCCTGTGGCGCGACGCCGAAGCCCTCCCCGACGACCTGGTGTTCGAGGTCGACTACCTCGGTGGCAGCTCCCCCAGCTTCACCCTCAACTTCTCCCGCCCGGGCGCGCACGTCGTCGCGCAGTACTACAGCTTCCTCCGCTACGGCTTCGAAGGGCTGCGCAATCTGTCGGCCCAGAGCCGCACCACGGCTCGCGCACTCGCCGCGCGGATCCGGACCATCGCGCCCTACGAGTTGGTCACGGACGGTTCCGAACTCCCGGCGTTCGCCTTCCGGTTGACGCCCGGCACACAGGGCTTCACGGTGTTCGACGTCTCCCACGCGATGCGGGCCCGCGGCTGGCACCTGCCCGCCTACAGTTTCCCCGCTCCCTGCCAGGACGTCTCGGTCCTGCGCCTGGTGGTGCGCACCGGGTTCACCGCCGAACTCGCGGGCATGTTCATCGCCGACCTGACCGAGGTCACCAGGAACCTCCACGCGCCCCGCCCGACGCTGACAACGCAGGCCAAGCCGCTCGTCACCACCTGACACAGGCACACACGGGCACGACTCCCTCCTCCTTCACCGGCGCCTCACCGACCGGGCGGTTCCACGCGGTCCGCGGGAACACCTCTCAACGGGTGTGACGGCGGACCGCGTCGAGGAGTTGGTCGATGTCGTCGGCACTGTGCGAGAAGGCGGTGACGAAGCGGACGATGCCCGGCTCCCAGCGGTCGTGGTAGAAGGCGTAGCCCTCGGCGAGGAGGCCTTCGGTGACCTGCTGGGGCAGCCGGCAGAAGAGGATGTTGGCCTGCGGGATCGCCAACAGGCCTGCCCCGGCGATGGACTTGAGGCCGTCGCCGAGCCGGGCGGCCATCGCGTTGGCCTGGCGGGCGTTGCGCAGCCAGAGACCGTCGGCGAGGTACGCGTCGATCTGGGCCGTGTTGAAGCGCATCTTGGAGGCGAGCTGGCCGGCGCGCTTGGCGCGGAAGGCGAGTTCGGCGGCGAGGGCGGGGTCGAAGGAGACGATGGCGTCGGCGGTCATCGCGCCGTTCTTGGTGGCGCCGAAGGACAGCACGTCGACGCCGGCCTTCCATGTCATCTCGGCCGGGGTGGCGCCGAGTTGGACCAGCGCGTTGGCGAAGCGCGCCCCGTCCATGTGGACGCGCAGGCCCGCGTCCTTGGCGATGGCGGACAGTTCGCGGATCTCCTCCAGGGTGTAGACGCTGCCGCTCTCGGTGGCCTGGCTGATGCTCACCGCGGACGGCTGCACGCTGTGCACGTCACCGGACCGGCGGCGCACCGCCGTTCGCAGCGCGTCGGGGTCGATCTTGCTGTCGGGGCCCGGCACACCGACGAGCTTGGCGCCGTTGGTGAAGAACTCCGGAGCACCGCATTCATCGGTGTTGATGTGGCTGTCCGGGTGGGACAGCACGCTCCCCCACGGCGGCGTGAGGGCGGCCAGGCTCAGGCCGTTGGCGGCGGACCCGGTGGAGACGGGGAAGACATCGACGTCCCGCTCGAAGATCTCACCGAGCCTGCGGCGGGTGCTTTCGGTGAAGGGGTCGTTGCCGTACGGCAGGACCTGCCCGGCGGCCGCGTCGGCGACGGCGCGGGCTATCTCCGGGGACGCTCCGGCCATGTTGTCGCTGATGAAGGCACGGCTGGAGGGCGTGGTGACGATGGCGGAGGTGCTCATGAGTGGGGGTTCCTCAGTCTCAAGTACTAGTGAGGGCTGGGTTGTTGACGGCGTGTCAGCTATTGAGGCTCAGGTGCTGATGGGAGAGGCGAAGACGACGGTGATGTCGACCTCCTCGGCGCCGGTCCGGTAGAAGTGCGGGGCGTCTCCGGCGAAGGCGAGCATGTCGCCGGGGCCCAGATCCTCCGGGGCGTCGACGGGACCGGCGGTGACGTGCCCGGTGGCGATGAGCAGGTGCTCGATCGTGCCGGTGGCGTGCGGTACGCCGGCCAGCTCCGTCTCCGGCGGGATGCGCAGCCGCCAGATCTCCAGGCTGTTGCCGCTGCTGATCCGGCGCAGCAACTCCCGGGAGACCTCACCGGGTTCGATGTCCGTGCCCGGCCGGAACACCGGCCCGGTGTCGGCGTCACGCGCCAGCAGGTCGGCGATCGGGATGCGCAGGGCGATCGCGATCGCGTCCAGGGTGTCGATCGTGGGATTGCCGTTCCCGGCCTCCAACTGCGACAGCGTGGCCTTGCTCAGCCCGGCGCGCCGGGCCATCTCCGCGGCGCTCATCCCGCGCTGCTGACGACGCAGCCGGATCTTCGCGCCGACAGCGGCGGCGGTACTGCTCACCGGCCGGCGGCCGGACGGCGGGGGCGTCATCAACGGCTCCGGTCAAGAAGGCTGCGGGCAAGGGGGCGGCTAAGAAGAAGGCCGGTACGAAGAGGGCGGCGGCTGGGAGGGCTGGACCCGGGGAGGCCGGGGCGGCCGGAGCGGCCAAGAGGGCGTCGACGGAGAAAGCGTCGGCTGTGACGGCTGAGCCCCGGAAGGCCGGAACCAAGGGGACTGCGGCGAAGAACGTGCCGGCCAAGACAGCTGGACCCGGGAAGGCCAAAGCGAAGGGGACTGCGGCCAAGAACGCGCCGGCCAAGACGGTTGAGCCTGGAAAGGCCGCGGCAAAGAGGACGACGACGAAGAACGCCGGTACGAAGAAGGCAACGGCAACGAAGGCGGCAGCTAAGAACGCCGTGATCAAGAAGTCGGCGGCCAAGAAGAACGCCGTGGCGAAGACTGGTTCGGCGGAAGAGACCTCGGCGACAAAAGCTGCGACGGAGAAGGCCATGACGAAGACGGGCGCCGCGAAGACGGGTACGGCGAAGAGGACGAACGTGACGGCGAAGATCCCGGCGGAGACGGGCTCGGCAGAAGAAGTCGTGGCGGAGACGAGCAGCACGAGGAAGACCGTGACGAAGAGGACCGCGAAGAACGCCGTGACCAAGAAAGCCGCAGCCAAGAAGGGCACCGGGAAGAAGAACTCGGCGAAGAAGGGCCTGGCCAGGAAGACGATCGCGGCTGACGAGAAGCCCACACGGAGGACGGTGACTGCGGACACGGGGGCGGATTCGGGGGCGGACTCTCCCTCGCCGGAAGGCGCGGCTTCGGTATCGGAACGGGCGACTTCCGCACCGGAGCGGGTGGATTCCGCACCGGAGCACGTAGCTGCCGCAACGGGGCAGGGAACTGCCGCACCGGCTCAGGCGGCTGACGCAACGGAGCAGGGAGCTTCCACACCGGATCAGGCAGCTACCGCTGCCGGCATCGCGTCCACCCCGGAACCGGGTCCGACCTCGGAGCCAGGCCCCACCTCGGAACCGGCCACGCCGCCGGTGGCGACCGAGGCCGGCTCCGAGCCGACCACGTCTTCGACACCGCCCGCTGGACCAGTTCCGGCCGTGCCGTCGCCCCTGGCCGATACCTCGGAGTCGCCCACACCGCCGACCCCGTCCACACCGCCGACCCCGTCCACGGCCCCGGCCGCGCCCACCGCACCGGTTTCGACACCGGCTCCGGCGTCGCCTACCGCTCCGGCTCCGGCCACGCTGTCGGCATCGGCTGGCGCTCCGGAGTTGGCCACACCGCCGACGCCGACCACGGAACCGGCCTCGGCGCCGACCCCGCTGACGGCCCCGACTGAGACCCCGAAGTCGGCCACACCGTCGCCGCTAGCCGCACCTGCTCCGGACCAGACTCCGGCCGACGCCCCAGAGCCAGCCATACCTCCGACCCCGGCCAACACCATGGAGTCGAGCACGCCCCCGCCCACCGATCCGACGTCACCCACCGCAGAGGCCCCCGC
>NZ_JBLTJC010000473.1:0-7149 GCF_048158785.1 Streptomyces colwelliae
ACCCGCCCCGCCACCGCCCCCAACTGCTCGGTGTCCAGCTCGAGTTTCTCCCGCCGCGTATCGAGCCGGGAGATCTCCAGCAGGTCCTCCGTGAGTGTGCGCAACGCGGCCACCCGGTCCCGCACCAACTCGGTCGGCCGCCCCGGAGGCAACAACTCGGCCGCCGCGTGCAACCCAGTCAACGGCGTACGCAACTCATGGGCCACATCCGCCGTGAACCGCTGCTCGCTCAGCAACTTCCCCTGCAACGACGAGGCCATCGTGTCCAGCGCGGCGGCCACCGCGGCCACCTCGTCCTGAGGCAGGGTCACGTCCTTGGTACGCGGATCGTCGACCCGCGCGTCCAGGTCACCCGCGCTGATCCGCCGCGCGACCTGCGCGGTCCCGTGCAACCGCCGGGTCACCCGGGTCACCGCGAACGCGCCGACCAGCAGCGTCGCCCCGATCGCGAGCGCCGAGGACCAGACGATCGCCCGGTCAAGGCCGGCGATGGTGTTCGAGCCCTGCGAGTAGTCGACCCCCACGGCCAGCACCCGGTCGCCGGAGGCGGGCCCCGCCGCCCACATCGTGGGGCGCCCCCGATGTCTGCCGACCATCGTGCCGCGCTCCCCGGCCGCCGCCAGTTCTCGTAGAGGCGCGGGCAGGTCCTCGGGATCGACGCCGGCGCCGCGCACGAGCGAGTCCCCGGCCTCGTACTGCGTCGTCGCCTCCTTCAGCCGCGACAACGCGAGGCCACGGGCCTGGCCGACGGTCTGATCGGTCACCGAGACATGCACGAGTACGCCGAGCAGGGCGGCCAGCGCGCAGCACATCACGGTGATGAACACGCCGGCCTTGAAGGCGAGGGTCCCGGCCCACCGGGGCAGCGCGAGCCCCGTCACGGGGTCGCCGCGGTGGTGGGCACCGGTGTCGCCCGGCGGACCCCGTGCTTACGGCTGCCCGTACGCAGGAACTCGTCGTGGGTCAGCAGCATCGCCTTCTGGTCCGCGTCCCACGTCCACTGCACGCGGTACTCGTACCCCGCGAGCTCCGACGGCGAGCGGATGATCACCGAGCGCCCGGCCAGTTCGACCCCGCTGACCGCGTCGTCGTTGGCCATGACCTGCACGAGCTTGTGCTTCTCGACGGTGTAGACGCGTACGGCGGTCATCTTGGTCGGCAGGAGACGGAACCCGAGCGTGAGGTCGTCGTGCCCGTCGCCGGTGAGGTCGCGGTAGTAGGGCCTGAGGACGGGGCAGGCGCTACGGTCCCCACCCTTCTCGCAGTCCCCGATCCGCTCGGCCGTCCCCCGGTACGGCGCCTTGGAACCGTCGTAGTCGCTGGGATTCGCGGCGATCTCCGCCCGTACGACGGCGATCGGGTCCACCTCGCGGATGTCGTCGCCGGGGACGGTGACGCCCTTCACGGTCTCCGTGTCCGCCTCGTCGAAGTCGTAGGCGGGGGAGGAGGCGGGCGACAGATTCGGCCAAAGCTTGGCGGGGCTGGTCGCCGTGGGGGTGGCGCCCGCGCCCCGCAGTGCGCCGGTGTCACCGCAGGCCACCGCGGTAGCGAGCAGGAGAGCGACGGTGGCGGTGGTGCGGGCGGTACGCATGGGGCGCGCGGGACGCACAGGGCGCACGGGACGACTGGACGGCACTGCTCTCCTGCGGGGCGCTGGTGTGGGACCCGTACACCCTATTCGTACGGAAGTCCTTTTTGTTCATGTGCGCGGGTGGGTTGAGGGAACGATTACTCGGCCAGTTCCTCCAGCAGCCGGGCCGTGGAGAGTCCCGTCCGCAGGTACTCGACGAACAGTTCGTTGTGGAGGGCCCACGGGGAGCGGCGGGAGCGGATCAGCCGTATCGCCTCCTCGGTGGAGTGCCCGCGGCGGACCAGAGCGTGGGCGACGACCAGGCCCGACCGGTTGTAGCCGTGGTAGCAGCGCACGAGGACCTTCCGTCCCTCGTCCAGCGCGTCGCAGGCGGCGACGGCCAGCCGCATCACGCCGGCGAGCTGCGTCCCGTCCAGCGGCCCGTCCGGAATCGGCCACACATGGTGCTCGACACCGGTGTCGGGCCCGTGCCCCGGCAGCCGCAGCAGTGTCTGCACGAGATCGAACTCGTCCCGCACCACCGCGAACTCCAGTTGCCCCGACCGCCCCCTGAACTCGTGTCCGCCCATCCACAGACCGGGCGTGATCTCGCTCCACGGACTGTCCGGAGCGGGTACGTCGGGTTGCTTCCTGCGCGTCCGCAACGGCGCCTCCCCAAGCCCCAGCGACTGACCCAAAGGTAACCGGGTTCTTGCCCCTTGAGCACCCCGCCTGTTCCCATGGTCGAGGGGTGATGGTGCATGAACGGACTGCGCGTCATACCGACCTGGCGCCACGGCCAGGAACGGCTGTACGTCTGCCACACCGACGGAAGGAACGTCGCCTGGTACGACAGGGAGGCGGCCCGGATCAACCTGCTGAGCGAGGACCGCAGAGAGGACGTCCTGCACGCCCTCGGCCCCTTCCTCACCGGCCCGGTCACCGTGGGCCCGCCTCCGGTACCGACCCCGGCGGAACTCGCGCGGCTCTCCCTCCTCCCGGACGACGACCTGGCCCCCAACCGCCCCGGCGAGGCACTCCACGTGGCCCTCGACCGAGACCCGGGCCCGCAGCGCCGCCTCCGTCCCGACCCGAGGCACCGCGCGTTGACCGCCGAACAGGCGGTGGGCCAGGCCCTGGACGATCTCGACGGCGCGGGCTGGCACACCCTCCACTCCATCCCGCTCCCCGGCGGCGACCGCCTCCACCACCTGCTGATCGGCCCCGGCGGCCTCTTCGCCCTGCACACGCTGTACGCCCGCAAACAACGCGTCCAGATCACCGACCCCATGGTCGCCCTGGGCCGCCGCGACCCCCTCCCCCTGCTCCGCCGGGCCCGCTCCGACGCGAACCGCGCGTCGTACGCGCTGACGGCCGAGGTCCACCCGATCCTCGCCCTGGCCGGCCCGGCGGACGTCCGGGTGACCACGCCGCTGCGCGAGGTCCGCGTACTCCAGGACACGGAGTTGTCCGGACTGGCAAGGACGGGCGGGGTGTTGAAGCCCGCGGATGTGGAGGCGCTGCACGCGATGGCGAGGGACCGGCATACGTGGGGGAGGGTGTGAGCTACTTCAGCGGCCTGAAGTAGTGGGCGAGCGCGAGATCACCGATACGCGTGCCGATGCGGTTGGCGACGATGTCGCTCGTGCGGAAGTGGATCCCGGCCCAGACCCGGGCGTTGATCACGTCCTGGTTGTAGGCGGCCGCGGTCGTGTATGTACGGGCGGTGCCCGTCACGGCGGACGAGATACGGAAGTCGATGTCACCGCCGGTCAGGCGGGACAGGACGCGCATCGCCGCGCCGTCGTAGGTGCAGTGGCCGCTCATGTAGTCCGGGTAGGGAGGCGTGTCGAGCAGGGGCGCCCAGGACGGGTCCGGTGCGGTGGCCGGGTTGCCGTCGGTGTCGGCCAGCTGGATCGCGGTGATGGGGCGCCACTGGCCGTACGTCAGCTTGGTGTTCCACGCGGTGATGGTGGCGTCGGCCGTTGCCGTGCCCGCGGCCGCGAACAGTCGGGCCGCGTCCACGAGGCCCAGCCCGTGGCGGGTGGTGTAGCCGCGGTAGGCGGCCTGGAACTGCACCGGCAGCACGTCACCGAAGAACAGCCCGGTCTCGGTCTGTGCGGCGGTCCGCGCCGAGCCGGTCTTCCCTCCCATGGCCTTCACCTCGGCGAAGTCCCTGGCGTACTGCTTCGAAGTGAGCTTGGGCGGCGGTACGGGCCGTAGCTGATCCGGTGAGTCGAGCAGCATCGGCCGGACCTTCGCGAGCCACGGCACGGCCATCGGCGCGTTGGCGGGCGGGGTGGGCCGCCAGACGCCGGGCGCGGGCGGCTTGTCGAACGTCACCGGAGCGCCGCGCCCGTCGTTCTCGCGCAGCTGCACGATCCGTGCGGCGGCCCGCTCGCCGAAGGCGACGCCCTGGTCCTCGGCCGTCCCGTCGGGGATCTTGGCGAGGGAGGCGGAGTAGGCGGCGTCGAGCCGGGCCTGTGAAGCCGGGAAGTAGGTGAGCAGGACGCGGTGGGCGGCGGCCGCGGCGGCGGCTTCCGGGGAGGCGGACCGGGGCCCGCGCTCGTGCCACTTGTACTCGGTGTAGCGGCCTTCGATGCCGACGACCGCGTTGTAGACGGCGGCCGAGACGAAGCCGTACCAGAGGAACTGCTCCGCTCCGGGACGCTTGGCGTCACCGTTGACCGTGGCTACGGCGGTCTCGCTCCAGTCGGTGATCACCTCGGGGTTCGCGGCGGGTGCGGAAACCGCGGCGGCGGTCGGGGCCCAGGGCACGGCGCCCAGGGTCAGGACCGTCAGGCCGGCGAGGAGGCTGCGGCGGACGGTGCGGGAACGTGGTGCTGTCAATCCATGCCGGTCCTTACTCATGGGTGACCCCCTTGGCTTTTTTGGTTGGGCCAAGGGTGGACCTGCCGCCGGACGGACCGGGGAATTCCGCGATTTGGTCAGCCCGCTGAACTCAGGGCAGTGGAGCGGCGTGCTCCGGGCCGAGGAGCGGGGCGAGCAGATCACCGTGGTCCCGCAGGCGGGGGCCCATGTCCGGGGCGAGGAGGGCGAGTTGGCGAGGGGAACGGCACGCCTCGATCTCTTCCCAGGTCACAGGTGCGGAGACGGTCGGCTCAGACCGCGCCCGCAACGTATAAGGCGTGGCCGTCGTCTTCCGCGCGGCGTTCTGGCTCCAGTCGACGAACACCTTCCCCGGCCGCAGACTCCGCGTCATCCGATGCACGACGAGCCGGGGCAAGGCCTTCTCCGCCTCGACGGCCAACTCCTTCGCGTACTCGACCGCCCGCTCCGAAGGCACCGGCTCCACCCCCGCCAACAGATGCAACCCCTTCGCCCCGGACGTCTTGACGTACGCCTCGATCCCGTCCACCGCCAGCCGCTCCCGCAGCCACACCGCGACCTCGCAGCACTCCACGACGGTCGCCGGCGCCCCCGGATCGAGGTCGAAGACCAGCCGGTCGGCGAGGCCCGGCGCCCCGATCACCCACTGCGGCGTATGGAACTCGGTGACGAGATTCGCGGCCCACATCAGCGACGCCAGATCCTGCACCAGAACCATCCGGGCCGGCCCCTCCGACCGGGGCACTTCCGCGGTGGTGACCCAGTCGGGCGTACCAGGCGGCACGTTCTTGGTGAAGAACACCTGACCGTCCGGCCCGTCCGGGTAGCGCAGGAAGGACACCGGCCGGTCCCGCAGATGGGGCAGCAGAACCTCGGCGGTGGTGGCGTAGTAGTGCAGGACCTCGCCCTTGGTGAAGCCGGTCGCCGGGTACAGCACCTTGTCCAGGTTGCTGAGCGCGAGCCTTCGCCCCTCCACCTCTGTGATCGGCGTCATACGATGAGAATCCCACGGAAACGTGACGAACCGGACGTGGGCCAGAATCGCGAGCCGGAATCGGAAGGCGGGTGCGGCAGGTGCGATCCATATGGAACGGCGCCATCTCCTTCGGCCTGGTCAGCATCCCGATCAAGCTGGTGAACGCGACCGAGAGCCACTCCGTCTCCTTCCGCCAGATCCACACGGAGGACGGCGGCCGCATCCGCTACCGCAAGGTCTGCGAACTGGAGGACCGTGAGGTCGCCCAGGCCGAGATCGGCAAGGCGTACGAGGACGCGGACGGCACGATGATCCCTATCACGGACGAGGATCTGGCCCAGCTGCCGATCCCGACGGCGAAGACGATCGAGATCGTGGCGTTCGTGCCGGCCGACCGGATCGACCCGCTCCAGATGGACGCGGCGTACTACCTCTCCGCGAACGGCGTCCCCGCGGCCAAGCCGTACACCCTGCTGCGCGAGGCGCTGAAGCGCAGCCAGAAGGTGGCCATCGCGAAGTACGCGCTGCGGGGCCGCGAACGCCTCGGCATGCTGCGCGTGGTCGACGACGTGATCGCCATGCACGGCCTGCTCTGGCCGGACGAGATCCGCGTCCCCGAGGGCGTCGCCCCCGACACGAGCGTCACCGTCCGCGACAAGGAACTCGACCTCGCGGACGCCCTCATGGACACCCTGGGCGAGGTCGACCTCGCGGACCTCCACGACGACTACCGCGAGGCGGTCGAGGAGATGATCACCGCGAAGGCCTCCGGCGAACAGCCCGCGACGTCCCCGTCCCCGGCCCCCGGCGCCAAGGTCCTGGACCTGATGGCGGCCCTGGAGAAGAGCGTCCGCGAGGCGAAGGAGTCGCGCGGCGAGGAGCCGGCCGACACGGAAACGGCAACGAAGGCCCAGGTCAGACGTATCGCACCCCGAGCGACCCCCAAACAGACCCCGGGCAAGAAGTCGACCTCCACGGCAACGAAGAAGACGACAGCGGCGAAGAAGTCGCAGTCGCAATCCTCGGCGTCGACATCGGCATCGGCGAAGAAGTCGACCCGGACGACCAAAAAGACAACGGCGACCAAGTCCACGCCGACGGCGAAGAAGACCCCGGCAAAGAAGGCAACTCCCCGCAAGCGAACGGCTTGAGCGGCAGTTTTCTTACCGGTCTTCGCGTAGCGCTACCCAACCCACGGCCACCGTGACGAAGCCGATCGCGCCCGCGAAGGAGTCGCCGCAGAAGAAGGCAACTCCCCGCAAGCGAACGGTTTGAGCGGCAGCTTTCTTACGGGTCCCAGCGCAGTGCTACCCCACCCACGGCCACCGCGCCCGCGAAGGCGCCGCTGGTGAAGAAGCCAACTCCCAGCAAGCGAGCGGCTTGTGCCGCACCCCCTCGCCAGTCTCCGCGTAGCGCTACCTGCCCCACCGCAACGAAGTCCACCGCGCCGGCGAAGACCTGGGCCAAGAAGGCGACCCGCAAGCGATCGGCTTGAGCCGCAGCCTCCTCGCCGGTCCCCGCGTAGCGCTACCCCACCCGCTGCCACCGTCGCCGCGACCGCGACCAAGCTCACCCCGCCCGCGAAGAAACCTCGGCAAGAATCGCAGCGAAGATCCCGACAGGAAGCCCCCCCGGGCAGGACCTCGTAGCGCTTCTTCTGGCCGCGGGCCGGCTGCTCGGACGCGAGTGCCCTGATCTGGCCCTCGGCCTCCAGTTTTCCCAGCTCGCGATAGATCTGCTGGAGCGTCGCCGG
>NZ_JBLTJC010000474.1:0-7123 GCF_048158785.1 Streptomyces colwelliae
GGACCGCGTTGTTGGGCGCGTAGTAGGTGCGGAAGAACGCGCGCGCGTCCCAGGACCAGCGCGACCGACACCGCGATCAGCACCAGCCAGCGCCGCTCCGGGCGCGGCGGAGGCGCGCGGGCACGCCCTGATGGGCGACGCGCGCGGCGAGGAAGCTGTCGTCGACGATCGGGGCGCCGCGTTCGTCGCGGCCGGGGATGTCCCGGCCGGAGAGGTACATGCCCAGGGTGGCGGCGGGCGCGTACCAGTCCCGTTCCGTCATCTCCGTGCCGCGCGCGGTGAACCAGGCCAAGTCCCTTATGCCGTCCGCCGAATGGGCCCGCCCCGAGAAGAACGCCCGGCGGCGCAGCACCGGGTGGCGGTGGCGCAGGTCGATCAGCCGGGCGGTGAGATCGGTCAGCGCCGCCCAGCCGGGGTCCTCGCGCAGGCCCCAGTCCACCCAACTGATCTCGTTGTCCTGGCAGTAGGCGTTGTTGCTGCCCCGCTGCGTCCGCCCCAGCTCGTCCCCCGCGACCAGCATCGGCACGCCCGTGGAGAGGAGGAGCGTGGTGAGCAGGTTCCTCAACTGCCTTCGCCGCAGCGCCTTTACGCGCTCGTCGTCGGTCTCGCCCTCGACCCCGCAGTTCCAGGACCGGTTGTCGTCGGTGCCGTCCCGATTGCCCTCGCCGTTGGCCTCGTTGTGTTTGCGCTCGTACGACACCAGGTCGCGCAGGGTGTAACCGTCGTGCGCTGTAACGAAGTTGACCGAGGCGTAGGGGCGGCGGCCTCCCCACGCGTACAGGTCGCTGGAGCCCGACAGGCGGTACCCGAGGTCCCGTACGTCAGGCAGCGCGCCCCGCCAGAAGTCCCGGACGGCGTTGCGATAGCGGTCGTTCCACTCCGTCCACAGGGGTGGGAACGCGCCGACCTGATAACCGCCCGAGCCCACGTCCCACGGCTCGGCGATCAGCTTCACCCGTCGTAGCACCGGGTCCTGGGCGATCACCGCGAGGAACGGGGACAGCATGTCGACGTCGTGCATCGAGCGGGCCAACGCCGCCGCGAGGTCGAAGCGGAAGCCGTCGACGCCCATCTCGGTGACCCAGTAGCGCAGCGAGTCGGTGATGAGCCGGAGCACGTGCGGCTGGACGACATGCAGGGTGTTGCCGCAGCCGGTGTAGTCCGTGTAGCGGCGGGCGTCGCTCTGGAGGCGGTAGTAGCCGCGGTTGTCGATGCCCTTGAGCGACAGCATCGGGCCCAACTCGCCCGCTTCCGCCGTGTGGTTGTAGACCACGTCGAGGATGACCTCGATACCGGCCTCGTGCAGGGCCCGCACCATCCGCTTGAACTCGCCGACCTGCTGACCCGCCGTGCCGGTCGCCGCGTAGCCCGCGTGCGGTGCGAAGTAACCGATGGAGTTGTAACCCCAGTAGTTCTTGAGGCCCTTGCGCAGCAGGTGGTCCTCGTGCGCGAACTGGTGGACGGGCAGCAGCTCCACGGCCGTCACGCCCAGCTTCACCAGGTGCTCGATCGCCGCCGGGTGCGCCAACCCGGCGTAGGTTCCCCGGAGTTCCTCGGGTATGCCGGGGTGCAGCTTGGTGAAGCCGCCGACGTGGAGTTCGTAGATGACCGAGTCCGCCCACGGTGTCTTCGGGCGGCGGTCGTCCATCCACTCGTCGTCGGTGGTGTCGTCGTGGACGACGACGCCCTTCGGGACGTGGGGCGCGGAGTCGCGGTCGTCGCGCACGGTGTCCGCGACCTGCTGCTGCGGCCAGTCACGGACGTGCGCGTACACCTCGGGCGGCAGGCCGAACTCACCGTCCACCGCCCGCGCGTAGGGGTCGAGGAGCAGCTTCGCCGGGTTCCAGCGGGCGCCGGTCCACGGGTCCCAGCGGCCGTGCACCCGGAAGCCGTAGCGCTGTCCCGGCATGACGTGCGGCAGGAAGCCGTGCCAGATCTCGTGCGTCAGCTCGGTCAGGGGGGCCCGGGTCTCCGCGCCCTCCGCGTCGAACAGGCACAGCTCGACCGCCTCCGCGCCTCCCGCCCACAGCGCGAAGTTGGTGCCCGCCACCCCGTCCGGGCCGACCCGGAACCGGGCCCCCAACGGCATCGGCGTCCCCGGCCACACGGGCACCGGCGGCCCCGTGTGCGGGGCGCCGTTCAGGACGGGCGCGGCACGTGGCGACGGCACGGCCTCCACGACACGCTCCATCGGCACGCCGTCGTCGACGCGCCCCTCCTGCACGGCCTCCTGCTCGGCTGCGCTCGACACCGTCCGGCCTCCTGCGGCTCATGGAACGACGAGGTGAAGGGCGTACGGCGTCCCGGCCGCGCACGTCTGTCATGTCGTTCTCCCCACTGTTCTGCCCAGAGCTTGGGTCGCACTCACGTTTCCCCGGAGCGTGCCCGCTCGTTGGGCACCCCGTGAGGCATGCACAAGGGCGCGCGCGACGCGCAGGGTTCGCACTGGCCGCCGTACTGACATGGGCAGGACTGCTGGCCGGAGCCACCGGATGTACTTCGGACGGCTCGGGCGGGGGCGGTATCGACGAGATCTTCGGCAAGGCACCGGCACCCGAGGATGTGATCCGGATCTCGCCCGACGACGCCAGCAAGGGCGTCAAACCGGACCAGCGGCTCGTGGTCCGGGTACCCAGCGGACGGCTGGAGTCCGTGCAGGTCGTCAAGGAGCAGGACGCCCAGGACACCCCCGTCCCCGGCCACATCTCCGACGACGGACTGCGCTGGGAACCCGAGGACGGACGGCTCGCGCTGGCCGCCGCGTACACCGTCGACGCGGTCGCCCTCGACGGCCACGGCCGCCGCTCCGCCCGGCACACCACGTTCACGACCTACGTCCCCGACGAACGGTTCATCTCCTACGTCACTCCGGAGAACCGCGCCACGGTCGGCACCGGGATGATCGTCTCCCTCGGCTTCAACCGGGAGATCGAGAACCGGGCCGCCGTCGAGCGCGCGATCCACGTCACCGCGAAACCGGCCGTCGAGATCCGCCCGCACTGGTTCGGCAAGACCCGCCTCGACCTCCGCCCCGAGACCTACTGGAAACCCGGCACCCAGGTCACCGTCTCCCTGCGCCTGCGGGACGTGGAGGGCGCACCCGGGGTCTACGGCCTCCAGTACAAGACGTTCACCTTCACCGTCGGCCGCAGCCAGGTCTCCCTCGTCGACGCCGCCAAGCACACCATGGAGGTACGGCGCGACGGCGACCTGCTGGCCACCGTGCCGATCACGGCCGGCGCCCCCGGGAAGACCACGTACAACGGGAAAATGGTGGTCATGGAGATGCTGGAGGTGACCCGGATGAACAGCCGCACGGTCGGCTTCGGCGGCGAGTACGACATCCCGGACGTCCCGCACGCCATGAAGCTCACCGACTCCGGCACCTTCCTGCACGGCAACTACTGGGCGCCGACCGCGCCCGGGCGCGTCAACGTCAGCCACGGGTGCGTGGGGTTGAGGGACGTGAAGGGCGGGAGTTCGGACACGCCGGCCGGCTGGTTCTTCGACCGCAGCCTCGTCGGGGACGTCGTCGAGGTCGTGCACAGCAACGACAAACAGGTCGCTCCGGACAATGGCCTCGGCGGATGGAACATGGGTTGGAAGGAGTGGAAGGCGGGCAGTGCGCTGAAGTGACCCGAGAAGGGGCCGGGTCCCTGTGCCAGGCGGCAGTTGAAGTTGCGACCGAACGGTGACATTCGCCTGACATGAAGCTCAAAACCTGGCGGTTAATATGCGCGGACGTGCACGTCAGATGCGCGAAGGGGTGCGGGCCGGACCGGGCCCGGCGAGGGGAGAAAGTCTTGAACGTGCGACCGATATCGGGGGCGTCGGTTGACGCGCGCAGCCGTGGCCGTAGAAACAGCAAGGGATTGCTGGCACTGATTCTCGGCGTGCTGCTGCTCGCCGTCACCGCGTGCGGGGGCGGCGGTGGCTCCAACTCCGGGTCCGGCTCGGGCTCCGGCGACAGCAAGGCCAAGGGGTCGGACACGGCCGAGACCAAGCAGTCGCAGGCGGTCGTCACCATCGCCCCCAAGAACGGCTCGAAGTCCGTCGACACCAGCGGCGCCCTCAAGATCAGCGCCGCGAAGGGCAAGTTGACCGAGGTCACCGTCAAGGACGCGGACGGCACCGCGATCACCGGCGCGATCACCGGCGGTGGCGCGACCTGGACGCCCGCGACGCATCTCGCAGCCTCCACCAAGTACAGCGTGCACGCTGTCGCCAAGGACACCGCGGGCCGGGTCGCCGCCGAGGACTCCACCTTCACCACGCTGACCCCGGCGAACACCTTCATCGGCAACTTCACTCCCGAGGACGGCTCCACCGTCGGCGTCGGGATGCCGTTCTCCGTCCGCTTCACCCGGGGCATCACACATCCGGAGGACGTGAAGAAGGCGATCAGCATCACGACCGAGCCGGCCGTCGACGTCGAGGGCCACTGGTTCGGCAACGACCGCCTCGACTTCCGTCCCGAGGCCTACTGGAAGTCCGGCACCAAGGTCACCGTCAAGCTCAACCTCGACGGCGTCGAAGGCCGTTCGGGCGTCTACGGCAAGCAGACCAAGACGGTCAAGTTCACCATCGGCCGAAACCAGGTCTCCATTGTCGACGCCAAGAAGCACACGATGAAGGTCACCCAGGACGGCAGGACCATCAAGACCATCCCGGTCACCACCGGCAAGCCCGGCTACGACACCTGGAACGGCCAGATGGTCATGAGCCAGAAGCTCGAAGTGACCCGGATGAACGGTGAAACGGTCGGCTACGGCGGCGAGTACGACATCAAGGACGTCCCGCACGCCACCCGCCTGACCGACTCCGGCACCTTCATCCACGGCAACTACTGGGGCGGCGGCGCCTTCGGCAACTACAACGCCAGCCACGGGTGCATCGGCCTCCAGGACGTCAAGGGCGGCTACAGCAAGACCGTGTCGGCCGCGTGGTTCTTCAACCACTCGATGATCGGCGACGTCGTGGTCGTCAAGCACTCCAACGACGCGACCGTGGCGCCGGACAACGGGCTCAACGGCTGGAACATGTCGTGGGCCAAGTGGAAGGCCTGAGCCTTACGTGAGTTGAGCCGACAACGGGCCCGGTGCTGTGACACACAGCACCGGGCCCGTTGTCGTTAGCGCGCGTTAACCTTCCGGCATGACCGTGAATCTCGAAGTCGCCGAGGGCGTCGGCACCATCCGCCTCGACCGCCCGCCCATGAACGCGCTGGACGTCGCCACCCAGGACCGCCTCAAGGAACTCGCCGAGGAGGCGGGCCGTCGTGACGATGTGCGGGCGGTGGTGATCTACGGCGGGGAGAAGGTGTTCGCGGCCGGCGCGGACATCAAGGAGATGCAGCGCATGGATCATGCGGCGATGGTCGTACGGTCGCGGGCGTTGCAGGAGTCGTTCACGGCGGTGGCCCGTATTCCGAAGCCGGTGGTCGCGGCGATCACGGGCTATGCGCTGGGCGGGGGTTGTGAGTTGGCGTTGTGCGCGGACTTTCGGATCGCGGCGGACAACGCGAAGTTGGGGCAGCCGGAGATTCTGCTCGGGTTGATTCCGGGTGCGGGTGGTACGCAGCGGCTGGCGCGGTTGATCGGTCCGTCGAAGGCGAAGGACCTGATCTTCACGGGTCGGATGGTCAGGGCCGATGAGGCGTTGGCGCTGGGGCTCGTCGACCGACTCGCCCCCGCCGCCGAGGTGTTCACCGAGGCGCACGTGTGGGCGGCGAAGCTGGCGCAGGGGCCGGCGATCGCGTTGCGTGCGGCGAAGGAAGCGATCGACACGGGGTTGGAGACGGACATCGAGACGGGTCTTGCGGTCGAACGCACGTGGTTCGCGGGGCTGTTCGCGACCGAGGACCGTGAGCGGGGGATGCGGAGCTTCGTCGAAGAGGGCCCTGGCAAGGCGAAGTTCCTCTGACCGGACCGTCGAGCTCCGGTGAACCGGACCGTCAAATACCGTTCAACCACTTGCAATTGACGTGATGTCTCATACCGGTCCCTCGGCGGGGAGGTTTATGGGAACCTTAACGCGACCTTAAGCCTGCCTTGTCGAGGGAGCCTGTCGATTGCCTCCAACAGAGCCTTCACCGCAGGTCGGAGGGGCTGTGACAAGCCCTGCAATGCCATTGGCACATGCCAATCAGGTGTCGCGGGACGGGGGCTTCCGGGGGGCGTATTCCTCCGGAACCGCCCCGGAGCACGTTCGGGGCCGCCATGATGGACGCATGGCGGGGCTGGAAGGTAACGGACAGCCGCGGGGACAAGGCCGTGCGACCGCGGCGCGCTGGTCGCCTGCGGTCGAGGACGAGCGGGCGCTCAAGGCGATCGAGTTGTTCGGCAATCCGACGGAGGCGGAGGTTCCGCTCCCGTCCCGTCCGGAGTCCGCCGCGACGGCCCGCCGGCTCACCCAGATCGTCGTTCTGCGGCACTGGGGGCTCAGTCCGAAACTGACCGAGGACGCGGTCTTACTCGTCTCGGAGCTTGTCGGAAACGCCGTACGGCACACCGGTGCGCGGGTGTTCGGGCTGCGGATGAAGCGGCGGCGGGGCTGGATCCGGGTCGAGGTTCGGGATCCCTCGCGTGGGTTGCCGTGTCTGATGCCGGTTCAGGAGATGGATCTGAGTGGGCGGGGGTTGTTCCTCGTCGACAAGCTCTCTGATCGGTGGGGCGTCGATCTGTTGCCGCGTGGGAAGACGACGTGGTTCGAGATGCGCGTTTCTGATCGCTGAGCGAACTGCTGTGGACGCCGGGTCAGGTTGTTGGTTTGCTGCGGCGCCGCTGTGGCTGGTCGCGCCCACGCGGCGGAGCCGCAAATCGATACAGCCCCGCGCCCCTTTGGGGCGCTGTCGAACCGTAGTCCGACAGTGCGGGAGCCCTGTCGCGGACCTCCGTTCTAGGCGCGACCCGTGAAGGTCCCCCGAACGGGTTAATGCCCCGGTTTCTTACTCAACGCCCCTTAAATGGGCCGGGTGACCACGACCGACCGCCGTACGGCGTTGCGTGCGGGTGCCGGGCTTGTCGCCGGGGGCGCTCTCGCCGCCGGATGTGCCACGACCGGCTCCACCGCATCGCCCGCCGCCCCCGCCAGCGGACCGGTGCCCGCCGCCAAGGCGACGCCG
>NZ_JBLTJC010000475.1:0-7118 GCF_048158785.1 Streptomyces colwelliae
GGGGGGCGCAGAACACCAGGTTCTGCGCCCCCCTAGCCCCGTATGAGCGCACGATCAGCGCTGGCCAGCAGCCTTGACATCGAGGACGGCGGCGTAGGGACGTGACGAGATATGACGCCGGCCCTCGCACACCAAATGGCGTGGCAGAGAGCCAGGCGCTGGGTAGAGGGACAGCCAGCCGGGCAGCGGCTCAGCCGCGCGAGGGCGAGATGCGCGCACAGCGATAGTGCGAGGGAGCAGGCCGTGAGGGCGCTTCCGCAAGACAGGGCACGCAGGGCCCCTTGCGAGCGCCGTCAGCCTGGGGCAAGACGGCATGGGCTACCAGTTTCACAAGCGTGACGAGGGAGACACGTGTAGCCGAGGCTCCGGTGGGTGGAGACGACTCGGCTGGGGGCTGGTAACCTCAAGGATGGCGAGAGAGGCTACCTAGCCTTATCAGTCCGGCACCCACCCTGTTTGCGGCAGGTACGTGGGTGCCGTTCTTTTTATGCGGCTGCCTTGGCGGCTCCTTCTTCGAACTCGTTCTCAAGGCGCTGCTGAAGCTCTTCGTGCCAGGTCCCGATGGGCAGGACGTGGTACGGCAGCTTGCTCGCGAGAGCCTCCTCGCTGAGCTGCAGCAGTTGGTAGTCCTGGTGCGCCAGGGCGACTGACTCGGGGAAGGCGACGAGCCGTGTTCGCGGGTGAATCTTGTCTTCCGAGCCGGGCTCGGAAGCCGCGACCAGCAGTTCCATCACTATCCGAACGGCATCCCAGTCGCGCTGGAACGCTGTCGTAGTGCGTTCGCCCTGTTGAGAATCCCGGTTCGTCGACCGCGTAGCGCCGAGGGCCGCAGCCACCTGAGCAAGGACAACGTCGTGCGGGCGCAGCTGATTTGCGTCAGGTAGAAGGCCGATCCGAGCCAGGTTCTTGAGAGTTCCCGCGCCGACTCCGGACCATTCGGACACGGTGCGCTGCGACATCGTCCCGTTTCTGCGCACGGGTGAACGACGTGGCGGCACTTGGATCTCCCTCCGCTGGCAACTGGCAGGTGAGCACGAGACTATCGCGCTGTGCTGCGAATCATACGACCCTCGCGCATCTCTGATGCAAACCCATAGTTTTCAGCGTGTCGCCAGGCTGACGTGCTGGCGGTATCCATCCACGCCAGGACCTCCCGATTGGCGAATATGCGCAGGTAGATCGGCATATTGCGACGGGGGGCATGGCTCGCCGAGGGGGCTGGCCTGCTGGCAGGGGAGGGTCCCGCATTCCCAAAAGTGCACGAGGGTCGCGCAGTTTGGGGGCTGACGCGCCTTCGGCCGATGGCGGGTTCCCCGAGCGTGCGGGACTGCGGACGGCAATCCTCGGGCACGAAGGCATCTACATCGGGAATCCTCGTGTCCCTGTGTTCCGCGCCGTGTCCCGACACGTGTCCCTGCTTGTGCTTATGTGAATTGCTGCTGAAAGAAGAGGGGCGAGCCGCGACGGCGGCTCGCCCCTCATGGACGACTGGGCCCAGGCCGGCCTTGAGCTTGTATCAGTCCGTTGCCGGGGCCTCAGCCCTCAACTGCTCAAGGAACGACTGGACGATCACGTTGACCATATGGCCATGCAGACCAGTGGTGTTTGCGAGAAGAAGCTCGTCCATCATGTCGTTCAGCCAGTCGTCGTTCTCCCGGCTGATGCTGTAGTGGTTGGGGGACGCTGCACCGCTCTCCTCCCCCAGGTGACTGTCTCGGAACTCGTCAGCGGCCTTGATGAGATCGGTGACCGAGACGTGGCGTGCCAGAGTGATGGAGGCGTCCAGGTACTGGCTCGGCTTGAGGTTTCTGAGCCCGAGCATTCGCTTGTCGCTGACCATCTGGCGATTCACCGCGATTGCGACGTCGGCATGTAGCCGGATGTTGCGCTTCGCAGGCTTCGTACCGGTTCGTGTCGCCTGTGCCTGGCGGTAACTCCTCGCGAGCTCGATGTACGCGACCGGCAGCCCCTGCACCTTCTCGGCGAGCTGCGGCGGAAGAGCATCGAGCATTCGCCTCTCGGAGAATCCGCTGGTGGCCGGGAAAGCAGGCCCAGCGGCTCTCCGAAGGGTGACTGCGCCCCCAGACGACTCGCGTCCTCCTGGCGCCTCTTGTCCGTAGACGGGCAGATCGGCGGCAGCGAGCTCTTCAGACCGGAGACGTCGCGGCGGATTTTCAACTGGCGTCTGCGCAGGGATGGGTGTGGTTGCCGCAGGTGAGTCCAGGGCGTCGAGCCGTGCGCTTTCCGCAGCCTGCAGCCTGTTGATCGAGGGCGCGGGTTCGCGTTCGGCGGGCGTGCGTGTGCCCGCGGACTCCTCGTGAGCGACTCCAACGTGTTCGGGTGCGGCCGCTGGTGCGAGCTCGGTCGGCGTGCTGTCGGCGGTCGGCTGGTCCTGCACAGGCCCGGCTGGCTCACTGTCCACCGGAGGCTCGGGCACATGTACGTCCGTTGGACTGGCAGACGCGCCGGCATCCGAGGGCTCGGTCTGTTCGGGTGCGGCCGCTGGTGCGAGCTCGGTCGGCGTGCTGTCGGCGGTCGGCTGGTCCTGCAGGGGCCCGGCCGGCTCACTGTCCACCGGAGGTACCGAACCGGACGTCGTCTGGGGATCGCTGTTGATCTTGGAAAGGGCGCCAGACGCTGACAGCTGGTTCAGCTTTCCGAAAGCAGCGCTGGCCTTCGGTGCCTTCCGCCGTCGAGCGGGAGTCTGACTCCCTCCTTTGGCTTCAGCCATTACTGGGCCTCCACCTCGTCCTTGAGCCAGGCAGCTTCTCGCTCGGCGATCACGGAAGCCGGAACTCCGAGCGCCTCGGCGAGTACTGACCCGAAGTGGCCGAAGTCGTCTGGAATCGAGCCCCAGGTGTCAGCGATGCCTTCGAGGAGAGGAATGGTGCCCTCCAGGAGATCCACGCTGGGAAGGCCGTCCGGGTGGTCGGCGCTCTCGCCGTTGATCAGCCCCTGGATGTAGTCGCGAGCGTTGGTGAAGCTGCTGCGCTTGGGGAACGACTTAGCGAGCATGACGAAGAGGTCGATGCGCTCGCCCATCTCCTTGAGGAGGTCGAACGTAGTCGTCAGCTGGACCACATCGCCGACGTGCTGCTGGGTCGGAACGATCCCTCGCTTAGTCAGCATCCAGGCGGTCTTCAGGACCCCCTTGTCCGTGGGGCCAACGTCGATCACCAGGTGCTTGAAGCCTCGCGCCATGAGATCCGTGACCTGCTTGGCCATGGCGGGGCCCGTGTACCCGACGACGGTTACGAGGGGCGGCCAGTCGTCTCCGGCTGCGGCCTGCCACTTGAGGCAGGTTTTGTTGGTGTCGTCGGCGTCCACGAGGAGAACGGGTTCGCCGGTGAGTGCCAGGATCAAGGCAACGTAGACGGACATCGTCGTCTTCATTACGCCGCCCTTGGCGTTGCCCATGGTGATCTTCACGCCGTCAGGCGTGTTGAGGGCAGCAAGGACGGCTGTCCTCAAGGGTTCCGGGAGGCTGTAGATCAGTTCCCGAACTTCGGTGCTGACGTGAGAAGGCACTGTCAGGGCAGGCGGCGTGATGTTCCCCGAAAGGAACGTCGCGGGAACCGCATCGGCTTCGCGGGCAGGAGAGGGCACCAAGCCCTGGGCCTGCTCCGTAGCGAGTTGCTCAGGCATGAGAGTGGAGTACCTGCTTACTTCTTGGCGAGTTGCTACTTGTCGGCCGAACAGTCCAGTCAGTCGACGCTTCGGCGACCCTCAGATTGCGGTGAGTGCCGTAGTGGTGGGGCTTCCTGATGGGGTGACGTGAAGCCCTACGTGCTTCTCGTGACCCGATCGCTGGTGCCCGACGGCTGGTCGCTGCGACGCCGAGCTTGCTGGGTTGCTGCCCGGGTGCCATCCAGTCCACTGGACGGCGGGCTCACGCTAGCAGAGATGAGATGACTCACTGGGGTTGGCACGCAGAAAGAAGCGTGCAAGGGGGGGTGGTGTGACGGCTTGGAACGCAGTCCGTCGGGCGAGTCTAGGGTCGCCCGGGTGTGACTCTGGAGTGTCTGCAGACCGGATTCAGGACTGCGCTCGCTGGTCGAGATTCGGGGGAGCGGTCGACTGACAGAGCCGGTCGTGTCCCTGTGTCCCGCGCTGTGTCCCTTCCTGTGTCCTAGGTAGTGAACATGTGAAAGTGCAGGTCAAAGCGTGTTTTTAAGATCCCTTTACTGAGCGCAAGAGCTGATCTTGTGAGGCCTCGGCAGGCGATCTGCGCCTCAGTCTTCCTCTCGAATGCGTTAATTTAAGACATCAGGCGTATGTCAACTATTCGTGTCAATAGGTAAATTCAACCCATGTGCGCGCTGCGTCGCGACCGGCCAAAGACTCGGAGGGAGGGAGGATCCGTCCTCCGAGGGCGGACCGTTCCGACGTGGAGCAGGTGAACCACGTCGGCGCTCATGGCCTCAACGAAGGACACGAACGGGTGAATCGGCTATCCCTCGCGCGGTGGCTCGCTTGGCCCGGGGGCCGGAGGTCGGGGCGCGGTCAGTCTGCCGACTTGCACCTGTCGGTAGGGCGTTGCGCGGGGTCGAGCGCGACTGCCGACACGTCGACCTCGCATCGGCGAGTTGACGAGCGATGACGCGGGTGGGGTACGCCCGACGCTCAACGAAGCAGCTTCCCTGGGTGGCCGGCGCGACCTTGACTGGCGGGACGAGCGGGAGGAGTCGCGCACACGGTCGACGACCATGGCAATAGCGAGGAGTCGCTCGGCCGGGCCGTCCAGCTGCCGGCCGCCAAGCGTGACCGTCTCGCAGGTGTCCCTGTGTCCCGCCCTGTGTCCCGCCCTGTGTCCTAGGTAGTGAACATGTGAAAGCTCATGTCAAGGCCGCTGGAACGCTGAAGTGCACGAACCAGCGCATCTTGTGGGTCAGCCTGCCGAAACCGGCGCGAGGGTGCCGTGTTGCCTGTCAGGCTGAGCCCTCGCATAACCGGGGACGTACGGACGGAACGCACCATGGCACGCAGCCCGCTCACCGCCGCTCAGCAGCGGCGGGTGCAGTGGAAGACCATCGACGGGGCGCTCGCCCCCTTCTCCACCGATTCGCTCACGGTGCTCCTCCAGGCCGCGCTGGCGTCTCCGGGCTGTTCCCGCGTTCACGATCACCTCCTGCTGCTGTGGACCCGCACTCTGCGAACTCCAGCGCGTACCGGTGCTGCTGCGGCCGCTGCGGCCGCTGCGGCCGCGGCGGACTTGCCGGGGCTGGTCGAGGCCGCCGGGCGCGCGGCGCCCGGGCGCGGCGTGGTGACCGACCGGGTTCCCAGCGACGTACGGGGCAGGGTCCGGTTCGCCACGTCGGCGGGGGAGCGGCTGCTGGTCCATCCCGGGCAGCTCGCGCACCCCCTCCTGGTCCTGCGCAGCTTGCAGCTGACCGCGCTGGCTGTTGATGAACCGGCGCGCGCAGCGGTCGGGTTCGGACTGAGCGACGTTCTCGAGCTCGCGCTGCGCCTGAGCGACCACGCCCTCACCGCGGTGTCCCCGGCGTGGGCGGCTGGCGCGCTGGACGAGGACCCGCAGGTCGTGTGCGCGCTCACCGAGGACGAGGTCGGCGCCGCCCGTCTGCTGGCCGGCGCGGACCTGGACGCGGTCACTGCCGCGTGCGGGCAGCCGGCGGACGCCGCGCGGGCGCTGGACTGGCTGACCGAACCGATCGAGGGCCTTCCGCTGCGCTACCACCCGCAGGCGCCGCTGCTCGGGCCGGTCCTCGCGGTCACCGCGCACGGCCGGCGGGTAGCGGTGCCGGCCTGCGCCGCGACCGATGCCCTCGCCCCGTCCGCCGGCCGCCTGCTTGGCGCTCTTCCCGCCTCGGCGGTGGAGGCCGCCGAGGAGCGGTTGCAGGACCTCGTCGTCTCCCGCACCGCGCAGCTGCTGGGCATGGAAGAAGTCCCGGCCCGTCCCGGCCGGGTGTGCGTGCTGTCCGCACCCGCCGACCGCTACGACATCGCGATCGTCAGCGCGCTGGCCGAGGGCGCCCTGTCGGCCCGGATCGAGGAAGCGCGTTCCGTCCTGGGCGAGTTGGCGACGGGGCGGGGCCGCCTGGTCGTCTACGGCGGACCGCGGTTCCTGGGCCCGGAGCTCATCGAGGACACCGTCTACCTGCACACCGAGGAACTCGCCGAGATCCTCGCCGACGCCGAGGGCGACCTGGCCGTGCTGGCCCTGTTCGTCCTGGAACTCACCGAACACCCGGGCGTGCACGGCGTCTTCTACCGCGACGTACTGGACGCGTGGACCGCGTGGCGGCGCGAGGCGACGCTGCTTGCGCCGGGCCCGTACCGCGACGAGGTCGCCGCCGTCTCGCCGGCCGTGCACGACGTGTCCTGGGACCGGGCCGCGGCGTGGGCGGCCACCGACGAGGTGCTGGCCGCCGCTGAACTGCCCGAAGCCCTCCACTGGCGCTTCGCCCGCCTGGACAAGCCCGACCCGGACGCTGTGGGCGAGCAAGCCGATCTCGTCTACCCGACCTCAACGGGCCAGATGATCGCGCATGTCTCCACGCTCCCACCGCTCGTGGTCCTCGCCACCGTCCGCCCCGGCCCGGACACGTTCCTCGACCCAGGCACGATGACCGGACTCGCGGACGCCCTGCGCACCACCCTGGTCACCTGCCCGACGGTCGCCGACCACGCCACGCTCCCCGACGGCGCCCCCATCGTCATCGAGCTGACCGCAACCGCCGAGCCCCACCAGCCCCCGGCGACCGCCGGCGTGGACGCCGAACCCGACGGCGACCCGGAAGCGGGGGAGCGGTTGCTGCTGCACGTCGGCGCAGATCCGGACCGCGCCCGCATCGGCCTGGACATCGACCCTCCGCTGCTGGCCGCGTTCACCGGCGACGGCCGCCAGGGACACCACATCGTCGGCCAGGTGCTGCACCACCTGCTCGACCAGATCCGCCAGGCCCGCGGCGCCGGCCCCGGCACCGACCGGGAGACCTACCTGGCGGAATGGGACACAGCCCACCCGGTCCTGCGCCTGAGCGGCGCCACCAACTCCTGGCCCGCCACCGCCCCGCACGATCCGGGCCGGGACCGTTTCGTGCTCAGCAAAGGACACGGCGCTCCGGCGTTGTACGCCACCCTGTCGCGCGCCGGATACC
>NZ_JBLTJC010000476.1:0-7073 GCF_048158785.1 Streptomyces colwelliae
CTGCCGCGGACACGTTCTCCTAGAAGGAGTCCCTGGAGTCGCCAAAACGTTGCTCGTCCGAGCCCTCGCATCCGCGCTCGAACTCGACACCAAGCGCATCCAGTTCACCCCGGACCTGATGCCGAGCTTCCCGACCGTCGCGTTCCCCAACCCGGAGGAGCCCGGCGCGATGGACCTCGCCTTCGCGCAGGCCCGCGCGAGCGACCCGGACCTGATCATCGCCAACGACCCCGACGCCGACCGCTGCGCCGCCGCCGTCAAGGACCGTGCCCAGGGCGGCGGTTGGCGCATGCTCCGCGGCGACGAGGTCGGCTCCCTGCTCGCCGCACACCTCGTGCGGCGCGGCGCCCGGGGCACCTTCGCCGAGTCGATCGTCTCCTCCTCCCTGCTGGGCCGTATCGCCGAGAAGGCGGGTCTGCCCTACGAGGAGACCCTCACCGGCTTCAAGTGGATCGCCCGGGTGGAGGGCCTTCGCTACGGCTATGAGGAAGCCCTCGGTTACTGCGTGGACCCGGACGGCGTGCGCGACAAGGACGGCATCACGGCCGCCCTCCTCATCACCGAACTGGCTTCGGAGTTGAAGGCCGAGGGGCGCGATCTGCTCGACCTCCTCGACGATCTCGCCGTGGAGCACGGCCTGCACGCCACCGACCAACTCTCCGTCCGCGTCGAGGACTTGGCCGTCATCGCGGACGCCATGCGGCGGTTGCGCGAGCAGCCCCCGACAGCGCTCGCGGGGCTGGCCGTCACCAAGGCCGAAGATCTGACCGAGGGGACCGACAAGCTGCCGCCCACGGACGGCCTGCGCTACACGCTCGACGGCGCCCGGGTCATCGTCCGGCCCAGCGGCACCGAGCCCAAACTGAAGTGCTACCTGGAGGTCGTGGTGCCTGTCGCCACGCACGCCGATCTCCCGGCGGCCCGCGCGCAGGCCACCGAGACCCTCGCGACGATCAAGCGGGACCTGTCGGCGGCGGCCGGTATCTGAGCGACGTTCTGCCGCTATCTGAGCGACGTTCTGTGGGGTGCCCGCGTCCGTCCGGGGCACCCCGTGCTCGTCCCGCGCCGCGGTCAGGACAGCGTCAGGACAGCCAGCGGGTGACGAGCAGCGCGGTCCAGGCCAGCGCGAGAAGTACGGCGAACGGCCACAACTGGCGTCCCCGCTCCCCCACTTCGCTCTCCCCCGTGGGGCGCAGCGCGGGATCGGCGATCATCGCGGAGAGTTCGGCGGCCAGCGCGTCGTAGGGATGGATCAGTCCGCGCCTGCGCTGTAGCCAGGGCCAGCGGGGTGCCGATACGTCCCAGTGGTCGCCGTCGCGCACCCGCAGTTGCAGCTCGAACGCCTCGCGGCGGGCCGAGCGGAGGTCGTCCCAGGGGACGTGGCGCGGGCGGCGCAGACCGTTCAGCCAGAGGCCGGTGCGGTCGGCGGTGACGCGCCAGAGCAGTTTCCGGGGGACGAGGGTGGCGCCCATGAGACCACCGAGGAGCAGCAGGGCCCCGTCCCAGAGACCCAGGTCGGCCGCGCCCCAGAGGATCCAGCCGGCCCACTGCACCACCAGGAAGGTTCCCAGCCAGTCCACCGGCCCCGCCCGCCAGCGCCGTACCGGCACCACGGCGATCCCCGCCCGCACGGTCGCGGCCAGTTCCTCGTCCCGCGCCGCCCGGACCGCCGCCCGCTCCTCCCGGGCGAGCCGCCGCCCCGCGGCGCCGCCCGCCAACGGTCGTACGGGCCCGGTCGACCACTCCGTCACCGGCGGCTCACCGGGCTCCTCCGCCGCGCCGATCAGCAGGATCTCGGCGCCGTCGCAGGGCATGCCGTACAGGACGGCCTCGCGCAGGGGAACGGGACCGGCGGCCGCGTGCGCGTCGAGGAGCTCCTCCAGTTCTTCCCGCGCCGCCTCGTCGTCCTCGTCGCGACCGTGAGCAGGGGCCGCAGCGCCTCCGTGTCGTCCCTCGCGTAGATCACGGCGTCCTCGTGGTCGTCCTTGCCGACGAGGACGCGCAGCACGGGCGCGGGTGCCTGGCGCAGCGCGGTCGCCCGTCGCCGGCCGAGGGCTCCGGAGAGGAGCAGGGTGAGTGCGAGCCCCACGACGAACAGGCCCTCCGCGACCGCCAGTTGACGGTCACCCGCCCCGTGCCACAGGCCTGAGGTGGCGAGCAGTACGACACCGGGTACGCCCACACCGGCCCCGAACTTGAGGAAGAGCCCGCCCCGCCGCACCGGACTGTCCGCGTCCGGCGGCACGGCCGTGACCCCGTCGGCCGCGGCCAGGGCGCTCCGCCGCTGGCGGGCACGCGCGCGTGCCCGTAGTTCGGTGGCCGTCACGGAGGCCAGGACCAGCAGGGCGGCGCACACCGGGACCGGCCACGGCAGCCCGGTCCCCCGTACCGCCACCAGCACGACCAGCGCGAGGGCGGAGAGCCGTACGACCTCGGGGCGCCACAGCCACCAGACGACCTGGAGCGGCAGCAGCGCGACCAGGCCCGGGGGCAGATCCGTCGTCGCCAGCAGACCGAAGGCGGCCGACACGGCGCACCAGAGGGCCAGTTCGACGGACCATCGCCGCGGCCGGACCGGCACCCACCACGGCAGCGCCGCACCGGCCCACGCGCGCGCGTGCTCCCCGTTCCAGTCCACGCAGCCGTCGGGTATCGCGGAGGCGGGCAGCAGCGACGGCTCCCGGACGTTCGTGGTCATGACATCCCAGAGAGAGAAGTGTGAGCGGGGAGAGTGGGCGGCGCCCGTCCCGTCAGCCCGTCGCCAGCAGGATCGCCAGGAGTACGGCACCGGCGACCGCCGGCGCGATCACCTCGTACGCCCAGCGCACGGTGACCTCGCCCTGCGCCGACTCCGCCTGCTCCCCGGCCTCCAGCAGCTCGCGCAGGTCGGACATGATCTGGTCGGACTCCGCGCGCGTGGACCCGCCCGGCGCGATGCCGCCCCGCGTGCCGCCGGCGCCCATGCCGCCGCCGAACCCACCGAGCCCGCCGCCGAGGCCCAGGCCCCCGGACCTGCCGCCGCCGCGCTGCGCACCCGCCGCCTCCGACGCGGCCCGCGCCTCGCGCCGCGCCGCCTTCTTGCGGGCCCGCAGCGAGACCGGGACCGCCCACAGCTGGAACTTGGCGCCCGCCTTCGTGACGGCCTCGTTCGAGTACCCGGACCGCAGCGTGGCGATTTCGCCCCACGGCAGCACGACGACCCGGAACGGGTTGCGGATGCGCAGCCGGTCCGCGTTGGCGTACACCGCGGGGCGGATCGTGAACGCGACGACCAGCGGCACGGCGAGGATCAGGCCGGCGAGGGCGAGCCACGGGGTGCGGTCGTGGCCGGACACTAGGGCGTCGACGCCGAGCCAGCCGATGATGGCCAGCAGCAGGACACCGCCGACGATGCCCGCGGGTGAGCGGTAGATCCGGTCTTTGGACTCGATGGGCGGGGTCGTCATGGTGCGAATTCTGCCTCAGGGCTCCGCCTGGTCGCCGTTGGGGGACCTGTACGTTTGCGAGTGCGCGCCGTGTGTGGCTGGTCGCGCCCACGCGGCGGAGCCGCACATAGATGCAGCCTCGCGCCCCTTAGGTGGGTCCACTTGCCCGGGGTGTACAGCTGCTACGCGCGTAGATATGCTCGGGTGGTGACCATGCCCACCACTGCACCTGCTGCTGCACACGCACTCGGCGAGGTAACGGCTTCCGACAGCACGCTGCGCCGTTTCCTCCACGGGCTGCCCGGCGTCGACGCGGTCGGCCTGGAGGCGCGTGCCGCCTCGCTCGGGACCCGTTCCATCAAGACCACCGCGAAGGCGTACGCCATCGACCTCGCCATCTCGATGGTCGACCTGACGACGCTGGAAGGCGCGGACACCCCGGGCAAGGTCCGGGCGCTCGGCGCCAAGGCGGTCCGCCCCGACCCGACCGACCGGACGAGCCCCTCGACCGCGGCCGTCTGTGTCTATCCCGACATGGTGGCCACCGCGAAGGAGGCCGTCGCCGGTTCCTCCGTGAAGGTCGCCTCCGTCGCCACCGCCTTCCCGGCCGGCCGCGCCGCGCTCGACGTGAAGCTGGCCGACGTGCGCGACGCGGTCGCCGCGGGCGCCGACGAGATCGACATGGTCATCGACCGCGGGGCGTTCCTCGCGGGCAACTACATGAAGGTCTACGACGAGATCGTCGCCGTGAAGGAGGCCTCGGGCGCCGCCCGCCTGAAGGTCATCTTCGAGACCGGCGAGCTGTCGACGTACGACAACATCCGCCGCGCGAGCTGGCTCGGCATGCTGGCGGGCGCGGACTTCATCAAGACGTCGACGGGTAAGGTCGCCGTCAACGCCACGCCCGCGAACACCCTGTTGATGCTGGAGGCGGTCCGCGACTTCCGCGCCCAGACCGGCGTCCAGGTCGGCGTGAAGCCCGCGGGCGGTATCCGCACCTCCAAGGACGCCATCAAGTTCCTGGTCATCGTCAACGAGACGGCGGGCGAGGACTGGCTGGACAACCACTGGTTCCGCTTCGGCGCGTCCTCGCTCCTGAACGACCTGCTGATGCAGCGTCAGAAGCTGGCCACCGGCCGCTACTCCGGCCCCGACTACGTGACGGTGGACTGATCCGACATGGCACCCACATCTGCATCCACATCTGCATCCGCGTCCGCTTTTGAGTACGCACCGGCCCCCGAGTCCCGCTCGGTCGTCGACATCGCGCCCTCCTACGGCCTGTTCATCGACGGCGAGTTCACCGAGGCGGCCGACGGCAAGGTCTTCAAGACCGTGTCCCCCTCCACCGAAGAGGTCCTCTCCGAGATCGCCCAGGCGGGCGAGGCGGACGTCGACCGCGCGGTGAAGGCCGCCCGCAAGGCCTTCGAGAAGTGGTCGGCACTGCCCGGCTCCGAGCGCGCCAAGTACCTGTTCCGCATCGCCCGGATCATCCAGGAGCGCAGCCGCGAACTGGCCGTCCTGGAAACCCTGGACAACGGCAAGCCCATCAAGGAGACGAGGGACGCGGACCTCCCCCTGGTCGCCGCGCACTTCTTCTACTACGCGGGCTGGGCCGACAAGTTGGACCACGCGGGCTTCGGCGCGAACCCGCAACCGCTGGGCGTCGCAGGCCAGGTCATCCCCTGGAACTTCCCGCTCCTGATGCTGGCGTGGAAGATCGCCCCGGCGCTGGCGACGGGCAACACGGTCGTGTTGAAGCCCGCGGAGACGACCCCCCTCTCCGCCCTCTTCTTCGCGGACATCTGCCGCCAGGCCGGCCTCCCCAAGGGTGTCGTCAACATCCTTCCGGGATACGGCGATTCGGGCGCCGCGCTGGTCGCGCACCCGGACGTCAACAAGGTCGCCTTCACCGGTTCCACGGCGGTCGGCAAGGCGATCGCGCGCCAGGTGGCCGGCACGACCAAGAAGGTCACCCTCGAACTCGGCGGCAAGGGCGCGAACATCGTCTTCGACGACGCCCCCATCGACCAGGCCGTCGAAGGCATCGTCACCGGCATCTTCTTCAACCAGGGCCAGGTCTGCTGCGCGGGCAGCCGCCTCCTGGTCCAAGAGTCCATCCAGGACGAGCTGTTGGACTCCCTGAAGCGCAGACTCTCCACGCTCCGCCTCGGCGACCCGCTCGACAAGAACACCGACATCGGCGCGATCAACTCCGCCGAACAGCTCGCGCGGATCACCTCACTCGTGGAACAGGGCGAGGCGGAAGGCGCCGAGCGCTGGTCCCCGTCCTGTGAACTCCCGTCCTCCGGCTACTGGTTCGCCCCGACGCTCTTCACGAACGTCACCCAGGCGCACACGATCGCCCGCGACGAGATCTTCGGCCCGGTGCTGTCGGTGCTGACCTTCCGTACGCCCGAGGAGGCGGTCGCGAAGGCCAACAACAGCCAGTACGGCCTCTCCGCCGGCATCTGGACGGAGAAGGGCTCCCGCATCCTCGCGGTCGCGAGCAAGCTGCGCGCGGGTGTCATCTGGTCCAACACGTTCAACAAGTTCGACCCGACCTCGCCGTTCGGCGGCTACAAGGAGTCGGGCTTCGGCCGCGAGGGCGGTCGCCACGGCCTGGAGGCGTACCTCGATGTCTGAGAAGTCCGAACCGCAGCGTCTGAGTGTCTTCAAGACCTACAAGCTGTACGTCGGGGGCAAGTTCCCCCGTAGCGAGAGCGGCCGGGTGTACGAGGTGACCGACTCAAAGGGCAAGTGGCTGGCGAACGCACCCCAGTCCTCCCGCAAGGACGCCCGCGACGCGGTCGTAGCGGCGCGCAAGGCGTTCGGCGGCTGGTCCGGCGCGACGGCGTACAACCGGGGCCAGATCCTCTACCGCATCGCCGAGATGCTGGAGGGCCGCAAGGACCAGTTCGCGCGTGAAGTCGCGGACGCGGAGGGCCTGTCGAAGTCCAAGGCGGCTGCCGTGGTCGACGCGGCGATCGACCGCTGGGTCTGGTACGCGGGCTGGACCGACAAGATCGCACAGGTGGTCGGGGGCGCGAACCCGGTGGCGGGCCCGTACTTCAACCTCTCCTCCCCCGAACCGACGGGAGTGGTCACCGTCCTGGCACCCCAGGAGTCCTCCTTCCTGGGCCTGATCTCGGTAGTCGCCCCGGTGATCGCGACCGGCAACACGGTCGTCGTCATCGCGAGCGAGAACTCCCCTCTCCCCGCACTGTCGTTGGGCGAGGTCCTGGCCACCTCCGACCTGCCCGGCGGTGTCGTCAACGTCCTCTCCGGCAGCACGGCGGAGATCGCGACGCCCCTCGCCGCACACCAGGACGTCAACGCGATCGACCTCGCGGGCGCGGACGACGTACTGGCAAAGGAGTTGGAGATCGCGGCGGCCGACAACCTCAAGCGGGTTCTTCGTCCACAGCCTGTGGATTACGCGGAAACTCCGGGCACAGAGCGCCTGACAGCCTTCTTGGAGACGAAGACGGTCTGGCACCCCACGGGTTCACTGGGAGCGAGCGGCTCCTCGTACTGAGCGGCCGAAGGCACGCTCTTCAGGGGCGCGGGGAACTGCGCGACCAGCCACGACGGACGCGCACCCGGCAACGAGACCGCAGTTCCCCCGAACCGCCCCCACTCTCAACC
>NZ_JBLTJC010000477.1:0-7069 GCF_048158785.1 Streptomyces colwelliae
GCCGGGGCGAGGGGGGGTGAGGAGGCGGGATGTGCGGCCGGTCACAGCAGGCTTTTTACAGCAGGCTTTCGTCCCGGACCGTCCAGCCCGCGCCCAGCTCACGGCGCAGCGCCTCCAACGCGGTGTACGCCTGCTGTTTGAAGAGCCGCAGTTCTTCGTCGGACCAGGGGGACGGGTTCGGCGGATAGTCCCAGTCGATCGACGACTGGTACCACTCGCTCAGCCTTGCCAGCTCGGCACGGGTGGCCGGGGTGATCGGCAGGCGCTCCAGCTCGCAGGGGTAGCCGTAGGGGCTGTCCATGTCGTCCGGCCACAACGGGACGTCTACACCGGCCTCGAATAAGAAACGCAGGTAATGAACCACGCCGCAGCCTCTCACGACGCCAACTGAGGCTTCGGCGTACGGTCTGGCAGGCGGTGCGTGTGGTGGGCGGTGGGCGAGGAGGGGTCAGGTTCCGTGTGGGACGGGAGCCCCATCGACCCAACGGCGGTAGGCGTCCCCGTCGACATTGCTGCCGCACACGATCGTGACCACATGACGGCCGGCGAAACGGTCACGGTCCTCCAGGATCGCCGCGATACCGAGAGCCGCCGAAGGTTCGACGACGAGGCCGGCGTGTTCGAGGAGCATCCGCATACCAGTGATGATCGACGCCTCCTGGACCAGGACCGCGTCGTCGGCGACCAGGAGGAGATCGTCCAGGACGGCCGGGATGGGGCGCCGGCCGGCGACACCGTCCGCGATGGTGTCGGTCGAGTCGGTGGTGACGACGCGCCGCCGGTGCCACGAGCGGGTCATCGCCGGTGCGCCCGACGGCTGCACGCAGATCACCTCGACCCCGGGCGCCAGGGCTTTCAGCACATGGCCCACACCGGTGGCCAGCGCCCCGCCGCCGAGAGCGATCAGGATGGCGTCGAAGGGCGGCGTGACGTTGAACGGTGGCGCGGTGTTGAACGGCGGTGCGGTGTCGGCCAGTTCGGCCAGTTCCGCCTGTCGTTCTGTTCGTTCTGTTCGTTCTGCATGTTCTGTCAGTCCCAGCAGTTCCAGGCCGATGGTCGCCGCGCCCTCGCAGGTCTCGAGGTCCAGGCTGTCCTCGACCAGCCGGATGCCTTCGTACCGCGCGATGGCCGCCGCCCGCTCGCGCGCCAACTCGTGGTCGCCGTCCACCAGTTCCAGCCCGGCGCCCAACGCGCGGATGCGATCCAGCTTGGTCGCCGTCGCGAAACGGGACGCTACGACGGTCACGTCGAGCCCCCGGCCGCGACCGGACCAGGCGAGGGCCTGGCCGAGGTTGCCCGCACTGGCGCACACGACGGCCCGCGGACCACGCTCGGCGAGCAGACTCGCGACCACCTCGGTGCCGCGCCCCTTGAAACTACGGACAGGGTTCGCCGTTTCGAGCTTGATGCTCACCGCACACCCGAGACCGGGCTCCAGCGCCTCGCAGCGGTACAGCGGAGTGTCGAGAAACACCGGGTCGATCACCCGGCGAGCGGCCCGGATCCGCGCGGTGTCGAGGCGTGTCTGCTGCACGACAGGGGAGCGTAGCGCTGCGGCGCTGTTCCATCCGGGCGGAGGCCGGCGTTCCTCTTCGCCGGTCACGGACGCAGGTCGGCCGGCAGTCCGTCCACGTCGGGGTAGGGGAGCTCCCGGGGCAGCAACCGGCCCGCCGAGTCGAGGTCTCCGCTGCTGACGAGCGCCCGGATCTAATGGGCGAGCGGTGTCACGTCCCGGATGCCGACCGTCCACTCGTCCGCGTACCGGCGCACGGCCTCACCGGACAGACCGAGTTGCAGGGCGCGGTAGGGCAGCGGTTGCAGGCGCAGGTCCCGCTCGGGGTCCCACTGCACACGAGCGGGCGCACGCTTCAACTGCCGCTGCCAAGCGGCTCGGTCGGGGTGCATTCCGCGTACATAGCTCGACACGCATGCGTGTCGCAGCGCCCACTCGAAGCCGTCACGGCTGATCTCGACAGCGAGGACGGTCCCCTTCCAGCGAGGTTGACCTGCGGGGATGCCGCGAGAAGGTTGCCTTGACGAGTGGATATGCGCGACGGCAATTGCTGGGTAGAGTCATGTGGTTACAGCTGGTTGTGGGGACAACCAGAGTGCCTCGGGGAGGGCCAGCACCTCATGAGTCGTCGTTCTACCGGCGTTGTCGGCGTCTGGGCTGAAATGCAACGGCAGCAGCAGCGCCAGATACAGGCGGAAGCCAGGCGACAGAGACAGGAAGCGCAGCAAGCGCGTGCCTATCAGCGGCGGGCCGCGCAGAGCCATCGTGAGTACAGGCAGGCAGAGGCGCTGCGCCGCACAGAGGAACTGGACGCACAGGTTGCGTCGCTGCAAGGTCTTCTCACCTCGGGTTGCCAGGCTCCGGCTTTCAGGGCTTCCTCGCTCCTGCGCTCCGAGGACGTCCAGCCCTTCGCTCCAGGAACATTGGCGCAGCCCGTGCCCATGCCGGACTTCAATCAGTACCAAACGCAGAGTGGGTGGACCGCCAGTCGCCGGGCTCAGGCGCAGGCCGAAGCACGGGCGCGCTTCGAGCGGGACTGGCGGGTCGCCCAGACGGCGGAGGCCCAGCGGCAGCAGCAACTGGCGTCTTACCAGCGGGAGTACCAGCAGTGGGCCGATGCCCAGCTGACCGAAGTACGTCGGTACAACGCCGGCATCGTCGAGGTGACCGATGGAGTGAGGCGCCGCGATCCTGAATCTGTGGTCGAGTACTTCTCGGGCGCTCTCTACGCCTCCACATCGTGGCCGGAGGATTTCCCACGTCAGGTGGCAGCCGCCTATGACCCGGCAGCTCGACAACTGGTGCTGGACTGGGAGTTGCCCGCCTACGGCATCATTCCCGAGGTCAAGTCCGTGCGCTACGTGTCCGGGACGGACCAGGACAAGGAGACCCCTCGCCCAGTGGGTCAGCGTCGTGCTCTGTACCGGGAGGTTCTCGCGCAGTGCACGCTGCTCGTCCTGCACCAACTCTTTGCCGCGGATGAGCTGGGCGCGCTTGAGTCGGTGACGTTGAACGGGTTCGTAGACGGGCACGACCCAACGACGGGCCGACCAGGCCACATTTACCTGGCTACCGTCATGGCGTCGCGTTCAGCGTTCCGCGACCTGCACTTGGCACAGGTGGACGCAGGCAGCTGCCTGGCCGACGCGCTGCGCGGCCAACTCTCGCCCCGCCCCGACCAACTGACGCCGGTACGCCCGAGTCGCCTGCCGCTGGATGTCGGCAACCGCGTTGTCGCGCATGGCAGAGATGAGGAACCCGACCTGTACAGCATGGATCCGATCGTGTTCGAGGACCTCGTTGCCGATCTCTTCCGCGCCATGGGGATGCAGGCGGTCACCACCCAACGCTCCAACGATGGTGGCGTGGACGTCGACGCACTGGATCCGACACCGATCCGCGGTGGAAAGATCGTCGTGCAGGTGAAGCGCTACCGCAACACGGTGCCGCCCACCGCCGTGCGTGACCTGTACGGGACCGTCCAGGATGCCGGCGCCAACAAGGGCGTCCTCGTGACGACGTCAGGATTCGGCCCCGGCTCGCATACCTTCGCCAACGGAAAGCCGCTCGAACTCATCTCGGGCACTCAACTCGTCGACCTGTTACACCGCCATGGTTTGCGGGGGCGCCTGGGCGAAACCGCCCGTCAGGCCCCAGCACAGCCGACGCCGTACGGTTCGGGCACGCCGCTGCCCGACGACTACAACGTCCTGGGCATGTCGTGGACCGGAAGTGTGGCCTTGGATGTGTGCGCTCTCGTGTGCCATGGCAACCGTGTCCTCAGCGACGAACACTTCGTCTTCTTCAACAACCCTCGGACAACCGATGGCTCGGTCCGCGCCATTCCTCCCACGGCACCTGACAAGGCCGCGATCTGTGTCTCCTTCGATGGCCTGCCGGATGACGCGGACCGGTTCGTCCTCGTCGCAGCCATCGACCCAGAGGTAAACCCTGAGGCGGACCTCTCCGGTTTCACGGACGCTTGTATCCGCCTGCGCGACCCGGGGCTCAACGAACTGGGACGACTCGACGTCTCCGACGGCCGGCCACGCGAAACCGCCCTGGTACTTGGCTCGTTCCGGCGAAGGACGAACGGGGACTGGGACTTTGTGCTCGGCGGCAAGGGCTACACGGGTGGCCTGGAGGAACTCGTTCAGGACTTTGGTATCGAAGTGGACTAGCACCATCCACGGGTTCCGCCCATGCATCGTGGGCAGCCACGGGGGACACGGCTCGCCTCCGCTGTTGACCGGCCTATTGTTCGTGTCCGTCCGGGCGAGCGCTGTTAGGGTGCGGCGCCGTGAGTACAGATATCCATGGCGGCATCGAGTTTCGCCATCCCGGCGTCGGTACCGACTACTACGACGGCGAGCCATGGGTGGCCGCCATGGATCTCTGGCCGCTGTACGACGAAACCGACTACATGGCCTTCGGTTGTCTCTTCGGAGTGCGCAACTACGCGGGCTTCGAACCGCTCGCACCGGACCGTGGCCTTCCCGTCGATCTGTCGAGCGGGATGCGCTCGCAGTTGGGTCCTTGGGTCGCATCGGACGACCTGCACAGCGCGAGTTGGGTCAACTGGGCGGAACTGGCCTCGATCGATCTCACAGCAAACCCGCATGAATTCATCGGCCGGCTGACGTGGCGCACGAAGGCGCTGCCATCGATCCTGCATCAGCATCCGGTTTCCGACTCGCGACTGCTTGAGGCCCTGTCCGTGGTGGGTGACCCGCCATCCGACCTGCGTGACGCGACGGAACGCGTGGAGTGGACCACCGACGAACTGACCTGCACGTACGAGCCGTTGACGGTCGGCGCGGTCCTGGGGCCTGAGACTCACTGGCCGCATGTCTTCGCTGTGATGAAGGCCCTGGCAGGCCGTTTCGGTGACGAGGGTGTTCGCCTGGTCGTGGCCTTCGACTGACTGCCTGGAGCCCGTCCCTCACAACACAGGGGAACGCTGTCGGACCCCGCTCGCGAGACACTCGCTGTCCTTCAGGTGTCCAACTGGTCGCCCTCCTGATCGGGCCACCGGCACCATAGATGTGGTCTGTCAACGAGGCTTGATGACCCATGTCAAGCCTCGCTCACAGACCCTTTGAGGTTGGCTCCGACAAAGGGTTGATCTTAGTAGTCGATGGAACGGAGCATTTCCTACCTTCGGCTGCGCATCACGTTTCGTCCGCACCATCATGAGGAACCACGAGCAGCTCGTGGCCTCATAAGTGGAGGCGCGTCATGAGTAAGAGACCAAAGACGATCACTGTCCTATCGTGGGTCACCCTCCTCGCTGCGCTCTTTCTGCCTGCGTTGTTGCTGCGCGGCCAACTTCTGGGCACGGGTGATTCGTCACGGCTCGCAGCCGTCCTCACGTACGTCGGTGTACTGGTCACTGCATCGGTGGCGCTGATTGGCTACAGCATCAACCTCCAGACGGAACGGCGACTGGGGAACGAACACGACGAGCAGCAACGGCAGTTACGGCTCGATGCAGCGATGCGTGCCGGGCAACTCATCTCCCCGCGTGATTCTGGGCCCGCGCACCCAGCAGCACTGGCGTCGGGGCTCTTGGCCCTCACAAGGCTTGATCAGGCGGAACTCGCGGTGGTTCTCCTTGTCGATCTGTGGTCCTGCGACCCGGATGGGAGCCAACCTGAGTCGCCGAGTGGAGACGCAAGGTTGCCCAGGGTCTCGCACGAAACAGCCATCCTCGTGATCGATGCGGCTCTCAGATCTGCGTCCCCCAGCGCACGACTTGTCGCCGCAGAACTGCTCTGCCGAAATGCGACCAGACTCGACACTTGCCACTCCCTGCACTGGCCCCGTGTGGTGGACGGCTGCTGGGATCCAACGTTCAGCCCAAAAACGAAACTACTGATCGTCGAAGCCTTGGTGAGGATGACCATGTCTGGTCCAACCGAGGAAGGAGCTCTGCGATCGGTGGCGGTGCGTCTTTACGCGATCTGGGATGGGGATCCCAGCCCAGAGGTCAAAGGGTGTATCGGCAAGTTCATCGGAAAGATCATTGGACGGTTGGACGACTTCGGCGTCAAGCAATTCGTGCATGGTCCGAAGATGGAGATGGTGACCATCGAGAGCCTGCGAGCAGCTGCGAGAACCGCGGCCGACAATCCCGACGATTACCTGGCTAAGCTCTCGAACGAGCTGGGGAACGCCCTGGGTGAGTGGGCGACCTCGTGCCAGGCACAGTCGGCCAGGCCTGGAGCGCTGGCGACAGCCGCAGCCTTGACTCAGTAATACGCATGCGACGCCAGACCCGCACCATGCACGCTCGATCAGTGGGTCCGAGCGGCCTGGACTGTCCGATGGGCCGCGTGGAGCGGATCACTGGTGAAGTGATGTGCACTTACGGACCGCTGACGGTCGGCGATGTCCTGGGGTTCCGAAACGCACTGGCCGCATCTCTTCGCCGTGATCAGGGCTCTGGCCGGCCGCTTCGGATGGCGGCGTCCGCTTGGCCGTGGCGTTTCCCGAGCCGCCCACAGGCGAGTTGCTGTGAGCAGGGATGAGGTCTGTGCACGCCGCTTGATGACCCACGTCATCCGGTCCCGCTTCCACGCGGCGGGAAAGCGTCCCTCGCGGGCGGCGGGCAGGCCGATCTCCGGGGGATACGCCTGGTAGACGGTGATCGTGGACTCCGAGTGCACCGCACGGATCCCGCGCTGCGGTTCTTCCATGGCGTACAGGGTGAGGGCCGGGCGGCTCACGAAGCCACCGGTTTTCGACGGCCGTTCGCTCTACGACCGCCGTTCACCTGCGACTGCCGTTCGCTACGGCGGAGAGTGACCGGCCGCAGCACCGCCAACGTGTCAGCTCAGTAGCTCAGTAGCTCAGCAGCCCAGCAGCCCCGCGCTCACGAACGCCGCCGCTCCCGAATCGCAGGCAGCGCATACTCCTTCACCGCGCTGATGACCCCACGGGCAACCGGCTCGGGGTCGGTCGTGGCCGAGATGGTCCACCAGGTGTCGCGGTTCGCGGGGAGGAGTCGGCCTATGCGGCTGTGCCAGGCGGCGGGGCCGTAGACGGTGTTCGGGC
>NZ_JBLTJC010000478.1:0-7037 GCF_048158785.1 Streptomyces colwelliae
CGGATCACGACGTCAACTTCTGGGGCGTGACCTTCGCGTCGGACGACCGCACGTTCTACGCGACGCTGGCGACGAAGGGCAGCACCTTACGGGCCGAGCTGGACGAGTTGAGTGACTACCTGCGCAAGCACGACGAGGGCGGAAGGTGACCGTGGCGGCAGGACGGGTCGTCGCGGACCGCTATGAACTGTCCACGCTCATCGGGCAGGGCGGCATGGGCCAGGTCTGGACGGCGTACGACCGGCGGCTGGACCGGCGCGTGGCGGTGAAGCTGCTGCGCCCCGACAAGGTGGCCGGCCAGGAGGCCGACGAGCTGCGCCGCCGCTTCGTGCGCGAGTGCCGGGTGACCGCGCAGGTCGACCACCCCGGCCTGGTCACGGTGCACGACGCGGGCAGCGAGGGCGAGGAGCTGTTCCTCGTCATGCAGTACATCGACGGCGCCGACCTCTCCGACCACCTCGCCGAGCACGACCCGTACCCGTGGCAGTGGGCGGTCGCCGTCGCGGCCCAACTGTGCGCCGTACTCAGCGCCGTGCACGCCGTGCCGATCGTCCACCGCGACCTCAAGCCGCGCAACGTGATGGTGAAGCAGGACGGCACGGTCACCGTCCTCGACCTCGGCGTCGCCTCCGTCATGGACGCCGACACCACCCGCCTCACCCACACCGGCACACCCATCGGCTCGCCCGCCTACATGGCGCCCGAGCAGGCGATGGGCGGCGCGGTCGGCCCGTACACCGACCTGTACGCGCTCGGTGTGGTCCTGCACGAACTCCTCAGCGGGGACGTGCCGTTCGCGGGTTCCACGGCGCTCGGCGTGCTGCACCGGCACCTGTACGAGCCGCCGGTGCCCGTCCGCCGTATCCGCTCCGAGGTCCCCGAGTCGCTCGAAGCGCTCGTCCTGCACCTGCTCGCCAAGGACCCGCAGCACCGCCCCGGCTCCGCGCAGGAGGTCTACGAGCGTCTCGCGCTGCTGCTGCCCGCGCGCGGGATGCCCACCGGGGCGCCGCTCGACCCCACGCGCCCGTTCCTGCGCCCGCACGCCCCCTGGCCGGACCGCGCCCGGACCCCGGCGCCGCAGCCCGCCCCGCTCGCGCCGCCCGCCGCCGGGAAACCCGATGTCGCCGCCGCCGTCGACGAGGTCAAGCGGCTGCTCGGCGAGGGCCGTATCACGCAGGCCGTCGACATCCTCGGCGCGATCCTGCCCACCGCCGCCGAGCAGCACGGCGTGCACTCCCCGGTCGTCCGCACCCTGCGCAAGCAGTACGCGGCGACGCTCATGGACGACGGCCAGTACCGGCGCGCGCTGCCCGAACTGCGCCGCCTCGCCGACGAACGCGCCGCCGAGGCCGGCCCGTCAGACCCGCAGTCCCTGCGCTACCGCTACGACGCCGCCCAGTGTCTGGAGTCGCTCGGCGACCCGGCCGCGGCCCTCGCGGAGTACCGCGCGCTGCTGCCGTACTACGAGAACCAGTACATGGCCGGCGACCCCGAACTCGCCCACGAGGTCCGCCGCCGCATGGGCCACCTGCTGCTCGCGCTCGGCGACCGCGGCGCGGCCCATGAGACCCTCGCCCGCCTCCTGGTCGACGTCGAACGCCGCCACGGCCCCGGCCACCCGCTCGCGGCGGACATCCGGCGGACGTTGCAGTGGCTGGGGCAGGTGCGCGGCTAGTTTTTGCCGTTCCCTGGGAGAACGTTGTGACCTTCAGGGGGCGATGTTTCCCGAACGCATGAACGCCGCCGGATAGGTTGCGGTTCGCTTTTGCCAGATACGTACGAACAAACACGCACAAACCAGGGGTGGGTTCTTTCATGTCCGAGCATCGGCAGTCGAAGAAGCGCAGATACATCACGTGGGCGGTCGCCGGTGCCGCCGTCGTCGCCGGCGGCGGTATCGCCGCGACGGACTCGATGGCCGCCACCACCTGGCCCGCCCAGAAGACCTACACCGGCCGCGCCTTCGACACCTGCGCCGCACCCTCCCTCGCCGCGATGAAGGCCTGGCACACCGACGGCGCCTACGGTGCCGCCGCCGTCTACATCGGGGGCAAGAACCGCGGTTGCAGCCAGCCCAACCTCACCGCCTCCTGGGTCAAGTCCCTCAGCACGGTCGGCTGGAAGTTCATCCCGCTCTACGTCGGCTCGCAGCCGTCCTGCGGTTCCGGCGGCTCGGTGAAGATCAGCGCCTCCACGGCCGCCGCCGTCGGCAAGTCCGAGGCGGACGACGCGGTGGCCAAGGCCTCGGCGCTCGGCATCAAGGCCGGCAGCCCGATCTACCTGGACATGGAGTCGTACGACATCACGAACACGTCCTGCAACAACGCCGTGTTGACGTATGTCCGCGCCTTCGACAAGGAACTGCACGCCAAGATCTACCGCACCGGCCTCTACGGCTTCTCCAGCTCCAGCGCCAAGGCGATCGCGACCGCGACCGACAAGACGGACCTGCCGGGCAACCTCTGGTACGCGCTGTGGGACAAGGTCTACACGACGACTTCCGACTGGCCGTGGGGCTCCACCCAGTTCACCAACCACAGCCGCGCCCACCAGTACATGGTCAACAGCAAGGAGACCCGCGGCGGTTACACGATCACCGTGGACCGCGACACGTGGGACGCGCCGGTCGCCATCACCGGCTGAGCGCGGGGGAGCCCGAAGAAGCCGACCACGGGGAGCCCGCAGAGGCCACGCGTGCGTGCCGGTGCCCGAAGTCCTGGTGAATCGTTGGTCGAATGGGTTGGCCCCAGGCGACCCACTGCCTACCATCGATCACCGCAAGACTTTGTGCACCGTCGCACAATCTCCAACGGGAGGCTCCCTTGCACCGCCGCCGTCGCACCGCGCTCGTCCTCACCGCCGTGATCGCCGCCGCGGCCCCCGCCCTGACCGCCTGCGGAAACGAGGCGCATCCGGGCGCCGCGGCCGTCGTGGGCGGCCAGCGCATCACCGTCGCGCAGTTGCAGAGCCGGGTCAACGAGGTGCGTACGGCCCAGCGGTCGGCCGTACAGGACGAGGCACAGTACGAGCGGGCCATCGCCACCACCGGCGGCCTCACCCGCGAGACGCTCTACGGCATGGTCTTCGACCAGGTCGTCCACCGCGCCGCGCAGGACGCCGGAGTCACCGTCACCCGCAAGGACATCCAGGACATGCGGGCCGGCCTCGCCCAGCAGGCGGGCGGCTCCAAGGCCCTGGAGGCGACCTGGCTCGCCCAGTACGGCGTCCCCCCGCAACGCCTCGACGAGAACCTCCGCCTCCAGGTGGAGGGCCGCAAACTCGCCGCGAAACTCGGCACCGACACCTCCCAGCCCGCCTTCTGGAAGGCCCTCTCCAACGCCTCCAAGGAACTCCACGTCGACCTCAACCCGCGCTACGGCACGTGGGACGTGACCAAGAGCAGCCGGGTGGACGCGAAGACACCCTGGGTGCGGGAGGTCACCGCGGCGCCGAGCCAGGAGCCCGCGTGACCGGCGGGGCGGCGTAACGGTACGGCGCGCTTCCGCGGGTCGGCGGAGGTAGGCCGGCCTGTGGAAAACAAGGTTCACGCAGGCCTGTGGACAACAGGGGCGCACGTCGGCCTGTGGACAACTCCGGGGCTGTCGGCGGCGTGGGTTACGTTCGGAGGGTGAACGCAACCAGCCTCGGTCCCGAGGGCGCCTCCGCCCCCACCCCCGGCCGCATCGTCCTGCTGACCACCAGCCACCGTGTCGCCCCCGGCCTGCTGTCCTGGCCGGCCTGGCAGGCGCTGCGCGACGCCGACCGGGTGCTGTGCGCGGACGGCGCGCATCCGCAGCTGCCGTATCTCCGCGAAGCCGGGATACGGGTGGACGAGGCATCCCCGACCGCCGAGGAACTGGTCGCGGCCTGCGCGGGCGGCTCCACGGTCGTGGTCGTCGCCACCGGAGAGGGCGAGCCCACCCTCACCGACGGCCTGGCCCGCCTCGCCGGCTCGGGCCGCGTCCAGATGCCCGACCTGGAACTGCTCCCCGCCTCCTACGACCTGCCGGGCGCCCGCCTCCTGGACCTCGTCCAGGTCATGGACCGCATCCGCGCCGAGTGCCCGTGGTCCTCGCAGCAGACCCACAAGGGCCTGGCGAAGTACGGCATCGAGGAGGCGTACGAACTCGTCGAGGCGATCGAGGAGGGCGACCGCGACGAACTGCGCGAGGAGTTGGGCGACGTCCTCCTCCAGGTCGTCTTCCACGCCCGCATCGCCGAGGAGGACCCCGACACCCCCTTCTCCATCGACGACGTGGCCGCCGGCATCATCACCAAACTGATCCACCGCCACCCGCACGTCTTCGGCGACGAGACGGCGTCAACTCCCGAAGAGGTCAAGGCACATTGGCTCCGCACCAAGGCCGAGGAGAAGCGCCGCACCTCCATCACCGAGGGCATCCCCATGGGCCAGCCCGGCCTCGCCCTCGCGTCGAAGCTGGCATCACGCGTGCGTACGGCGGGACTTGACGTGCCGTTGCCGACGGGCGACGACGGCATCGGGTACGAGTTGCTGGCGCTGGCCGCACGGGCGGAGGCGGACGGGGTGGATCCGGAGGCGGCGCTGCGGGCGGCGGGGCGGGCCTATCGGGATGCGATCAGGGAGGCGGAGGGCGTAACGGGCGCCGAAGGCTGAGCCAACGGGCTGGTGAATCAGTACCTTTGACGGCGGGCGGCTGAGGGTCGCACGGGGGACGGGGGCGAGCGTGACAGAGGAACAGGAGCGGCTGGCGATTGCGGGCGCCCGCGTGGTCATTGCGGGGGCGGACTCGACCGACTTGTGGGCGCCGATCCGCGACAGCTTCGAAGCGTGGTTCAAGCGCCATCCGTCGGCCGAGACGAATCGCTACTTAATCCGGCTCCAAGGGCTCGACCGACGACCACGGGGACGGGGCTTTCTGACCGCCGGCGAGCTTGAGCGGCAATGGCGTCTTTTCCTGCTCGACGTGCTCATGAACGCGCCCACCCCAGCGGCGGCCGCCACCGAACTCGCCTCTCTCATCAACGAGTTCGACCCCACCCGCGTTGCGCACGCGCCCGCGCAACCACCCTCGTCCGGCGACCACCTCGACTTCCGCGGCAGCACCTTCAAAGGCACGGTCGCCGCAGTCCAGCACAACCACTACGGCACCACCCCCACCCTCACCCCGACCGCCTGGCGCCCCGTCGGGCACGTAGGCCCCGTGGAGTTCGGCGTACGTCCGACACGCCACGTGCCCGGTCTGCCCGACGTCCCGCCGTACGTGCGGCGGGACTGTGACGACGACCTCCGTACCCGTCTCGCCCACAACGGCCTGGTGCTGATCCTCGGGGAGTCGTACGCGGGCAAGTCGTACACGGCGTGGCATGGGGTGCGGTCGCTGAAGGGGCACGTGCTCCACGCCCCCGACTCGGGCGACGACCTGCGTGGCGTGCTGCGTGCGCTGGACGGGAATCCCGGTGACTACGTCGTCTGGCTGGACGAGTTGACCGACCATCTGGGAAGCGGCGGTCTCGATCTGAAGCTCCTGGGACGGTTCACCTCCCTCGGAGCCGTCATGCTCGGCACGATCAGCCCCGACGAGTACTACCGGCGCCGCTCCGGGACGGCCCCGGGCGAGCGGGTCATCGCCGCGGCCCGCACGGTGGAGCTGGCGCGCGAGTGGAGCGACGCCGAACTGGAGCGGCTGGCGGGGCTCGACGACCCGCGCGCGTACCCGGCGTACATGTGGAGCGGCCGGGAGGGCGCGGCCTCGTACTTCGCGATCGGGCATCTGCTGTTCGACGAGTGGCGGCGCGTGGGGACCCAGGTCAAGCACCCGCGTGGGCGGTTGCTGGTGCGAGCCGCGGTCGACCTCGCCCGGTGCGGCGTCAGGGGAGCGGTGCCGCTGGAGTTGTTGAGGACGGTCCAGGAACAGTACGGAACAGAGGAACGCGAGTCGTTCGAGGACGCTCTCGACTGGGCGACGACACCCCTCTTCGGTGTATCGGGGCTCCTGGTCCAGGGGGACGAGCCGGGGACCTGGCGGGCGTACGGGGCTCTCGTCGCGGAAGCGCTGAGATCGGGCGGCAATCTGGAACCGGTACCGGACGGCGTGTGGTGGGCGCTGCTGGACCAGCCCGCGGCACGCCTCTCCATCGACCGCGATGCCGTCCTCGACGCGGCCCGTACCGCGTTGCATCCCCGGCTCAAGGGAGAGGACACGGCCCTGATGATCGCCTTCGCGGGCCGGGTCGGACCCAATGAGCGCTGGGACCTGCTGCGCCGGGCGGCGGACGCGGGCGACCGGCAGGGGGCCGAGGCGCTGGCCACGTTCCTGCTGACGCGCGGCGATATCAAGGGGGCCATCCCATATCTGGAGCGGGCGGCCGAGGCCGGCAGTTCCCGGGCCGCGACCACCCTGGGCGCCCTCCTCCGCGGCCAGGCCGAGACCTGGCTGCGCAAAGCCGCCGAAGACGGCGACCCCGTGGCCGCCCACGCACTCGGCGACGTGCTGGTCGGCGTCGGCCGCGAGGACGAGGCGCTCCGCTGGTACCGCAAGGCCGCGTCCGCGGGCCGTCACGAGGTCGCCGTAGGTCTCGGTGCTCTTCTCAGCAGATGGCGGGACCCCGAGGCGAAGGTCTGGCTGAGTTACGCCGCCGCATGGGGCGACCCGCGCGCCGCAGGCGAACTCGGCGTCCATCTCTCCTGGGAGCCGGAGGCCGACGAGGCGGAGGTGGTCCCTCTCTACCAGCGGGCCGCGCACGCCGGAGACGCGAACGCGGCGCACAACCTCGGCCTGTGGATGGTCAGGCAGGGCCGGTTCGACGAGGCGATGGAGCTGTACCACCAGGCCGTCGAAGGGGGCGTCACCGACGCGGAGCGGTCCATCGCCCAGTTGCTGGAGGCACAGGGCAAGCCCGCCGAAGCCCAGGACTGGTACCGCAGGGCCGCCACCGCCTGGCGCGTGAACCGGCTGTTGCACAAAGCCGGCATCGAGTACGAGCTGGCCGCAGAGGGAGAGGACCTCGGTCGACTCGTCGCCGTCACCGATGATGCCCGCTCCGAGCTCGTGCAC
>NZ_JBLTJC010000479.1:0-7023 GCF_048158785.1 Streptomyces colwelliae
CGCCCCGCCCCTGCTGCCCCCACTGCCAGTCCTTCGCGAGCGAGTGGCGGCAGATGAGCGGGCGCGGGCGGGTCTGGTCGTACGTCTTCCCCCACCCCCCGCTCCTGCCCGACTACGCGGCCGTTGCGCCCTACAACGTGATCGTCGTCGAGCTGGTCGACGCCCCGCGCGTCCGGCTGGTCGGCAACCTCGTCAGCGAGGCGGGGGCCGCGATCAACTCCGTTGCCCCGGGCCGGATTCGGATCGGGGCGCGGGTGCAGGTCGTGTTCGACGAGGACGGGCTTCCGCAGTGGATCCTGGAGCGGTCATGACGCCCACCACTCCCAGCACTCCCACCACTCTCACCGTCTCCGTCGACAAGGACACCGGCGTCGCCGTCGTCACCCTCGACCGGCCGCGCAAGCTCAACGCCATCGACCTCGCCACGGCCGGCGAACTGGTCGCCGTATGGCGGGAGTTGCGGTTCGACGACTCCGTACGGGCCGTCGTCCTCACCGGCGCCGGGGAGCGCGCCTTCTGCACCGGGCTCGACCGGGACGCGGTCGTGCCGCAGCCCAACTCGCCCTACATGCAGGACGATCCGCTGCTCGACATCGGTCCGAAGGCCAACGACCTGTGGAAGCCGGTGATCTCCGCCGTGCGCGGGATGGCGTGCGGCGGGGCCTTCTACCTGCTGGGCGAGAGCGAGTTCGTGGTCGCCGACCCGACCGCCGTGTTCTTCGACCCGCACACCACGTACGGCATGGTCAGCGCGTACGAGTCGGTGCTGATGGCACACCGGATGCCGTACGGCGAGGTCGCGCGGATGATGCTCATGGGGACGGCGGAACGGATCTCCGCGCGGCGGGCGTACGAGCTGGGGCTGGTCTCTGAACTCACCGAGCCCGGGCGGGCGTTGGAGGCCGCCGTGGCCTGCGCGACCGTCATCGCCGGGTATCCGACGGAGGGCGTCCAGGGGACCGTACGGGCGTTGTGGTCGGCGAAGGAGGCGGCGCGTGCGCAGGCGTATGCGCAGGCGCCGCCGTTGATCGCGCTCGGCAATCTCCCGACGGAACGGCAGGCGGAGTTGTTCGCCGACCGGCGGAACGGCGGCTTCCGGACCCGGTGAGCGGCACCGAGGCGCGTCACCGATCGACTGTGGCCCGTGGATCGACCTCGCAGTGATCGAGCCGGTCCAGGGCCCCCGTACTGGCGGCGGCCATCCGGAGGGTCGCCTTGCCGTTCGCGGGCACCGACACCTGGCTGGTCGTGTCGGCCAGGGTGGACCCGATGCTGTCCTTGTACGCGACCTTCACGGTGAAGAGCGCCTCGCGCCCGTTCGGGTTCCTGACCTCGACAGTCGTGTACGGGTCGTCAACGCTCGCGCACCGCTTGAGCACCGCGGTGCCGTCCTTCAGAGGCCGGGCGGTGGCGGACGAGGTCGCCGTGGGGGTGGAACGGTAGGTGGGGCGCGAACGGTGCGTCGAGCCGCCCGTCGTACCGCCCGACGATGTCGACGTGTCGTGGTCCTGGCTGGAGCTGCTGCACCCGCCCCCGCCGCTCCCGTGACCATGACGGCTGCTGCTGTGGTGCCGTCCGGTGGAGAAGCCGGTGAGGGTGAGAACCGTCAGTGCCAGTACCGCCGTGAGTTTGAGCCTGCGCCCCCGCGTATGCATCCGATCATGCTACCCACCTGGGCCAACAGACGCCGCTCACGCGGTCCTTGCGGTGCCCGTGCCCTTCTCCGCGTCGAGGGCGTACACGCAGCGGTCCTTGCTGCACGCGTACACGACCCCGTCCCTGACCACCGGTGCCCCGGTGATCTCACCGCCGGTGGCGAGCTTCCAGCGGAGGCGGCCGTCGTCGGACTTGAGGGTGTAGAGGAGGTGGTCGGTGGAGCCGAAGTGGATACGGCCCTCGGCGACCGCGGGGGTGCCCACGATGTCGCCGCCGGCCTGGAAGCGCCACTTGGGTGTACCGGTGACCGCGTCGAGCGTGTAGAGCCCCTTGCCGCTGCCGACGTGGACGTGGCCGGCGGCGACGAGGACCGGTTCGATCGACGCCCGGGACTCGGTGGCGATGCGCCAGCGGTCGCGGCCGTCGGCGGCGTCGAGGGCGTAGACCGTGCCGAGGTAGTCGGCGAGGTAGATTCCGCCGCCTGTCACCGCCGGGCCGGGGGCGAAGGTGGGCGGGCAGAGGAAGACGGCCGGGGCCTCGAAGTGCCAGCGGACGCGGCCGCTCGCGACATCGACGGAGAGGACGCGGGTGCCGGCGGCGACGTACACCTGACCGTCGGGGGCGGCGGTGATCCGTACGGGGACGCCGCCGCAGGAGGCCGCGTCGCCGATCGGGTACGACCAGCGCTCGTCGCCCGTCCGGGCGTCCAGGGCGCGCAGCCGGGCGTCCTGCCACACGTACACGGTGCCGTCGTGCAGCGCCGGGCCCGCCTCCGGGGACTCGAAGTCGGTCTGCGCGCCGGTCAGTTGCCACAGCTTCTGCCCGCTGGACGCCTCCCAGGCCTGGACTCCGCCGCCGCGCGTGCCGGTGACGACGGTGCCGCGCTCGGCCTTGAGGGAGTACACCCAGGCGTCGGTGGACAGCCGCCATAGGTCGCCGCCCTCGCGGGCGTCCAGGGCGAAGAGGGTGGGGCCGTCCGAGGCGTGGATACGGCCGTCCGCGACCGCCATCGACCAGGCGACGTCGCGGGTCTTGAAGGACCGGCGGCCGGTCTGCACGTCCAGGGCGTGCACCTCGAAGGAGGTGACGTAGACGAGGTCACCGGCGACGGTCGGGGTGCCCCAGACGTCGTTCGACATACGGAACCGCCAGGGGCGCCAGCCGGAGGCCGTTTCCGGGGGCAGCGCGGGAGGCGCGGGTACGGCGGCGGGGTCGGCGCCGTTGAGGCCGGGCCGGGGCCGGGACCAGGAGGCGACCAGGCCGGCCTCCGGAGGGGGTGCCTTCACGGCGGCGGCGCGGGCGTCGGCGACACGGGGGCCGGGGCCGATCGGCACCGGGGCGCCGGCCAGCCGTACGGGCCCGGTGTCGGGGGCGCCGGCCGGGACGGGCACGGGCACGACGGGGTCATGGGAGGGCGGCGGCGGTACGGCGACGCGCCCGCCACCACCGCTGCGGCCGGCGGTGGGCGTCGGTTTCACGGGCGGGCGTCCGCCGCGCCGGGTCTCGATCAGGGTGACCGCGCGCTCGGGCAGCCAGGCCGAGGCCGTACCGCTGTCGTCGGAGCCGGAGCCGAAGAGGTGGGGTGCGAGCTGGGCCTGGAGGTCGGCCGGGTTGGGCCGGCCGGTGGCCTCCATCTGCATACAGGACTCGATGAGGGGGCGCAGTTCGTCCGGGAGGCCGGCGAGGTCGGGGCCCTCGCGCAGCAGCATGAAGACGGTCTCGACCGGGTTGGCGCCGTGGAACGGGGGGTGTCCGGTGGCGGCGAAGACGAGCATCGAGCCGAGCGAGAACACGTCGCTCGCGCCGGTGACGCTGCGGGAGTCCTTCGCCTGCTCGGGAGACATGTAGGCGGGGGTTCCCACCGCCACGTTCGTCATCGTCAAACGCGTGTTCGATACGCCCGAAGCGATACCGAAGTCGATGACCCGCGGCCCGTCCTCGACCACGAGCACGTTGGACGGTTTGAGGTCACGGTGGACGAGACCCGCCCCGTGGATGGACTGAAGCGCCTCCGCGACCCCCGCCGCGAGCCAGCGCACCGCCTGGGCCGGCATCGGCCCGCACTCGTTCACTATCTCTTCGAGCGAGGGCGCCGGCACGTACGCGGTGGCCAGCCACGGCACGGCGGCCCGCGGATCGGCGTCGACCACGGCGGCCGTGTAGAAGCCGGAGACGGCCCTCGCCGCCTCGACCTCGCGCGTGAAGCGGACCCGGAACAGCTGATCCTCGGCGAGTTCCGTGCGCACGGTCTTGATCGCCACCCGCCGGCCCGAGGCCGAGCGCGCGAGATAGACCAGCCCCATGCCGCCCGCGCCCAGCCGTCCCAGCACCTCGAACGGCCCGATCCGCCGCGGATCGTGCTGCGTCAGCTGATCCACCACTTGCCTGCCACCTCCCCGTACGGGCCACGCCACCCACATATGTACGCGACCCCGTGCAGCGTCTCACCACCGCACCGCCATGGCGGCACGCACCCTGATTCTTCCTGGCCGGGCCACAGGTTGCGAACCCGGCGACTAATCGGGGTGTCTCGCCATATCTCCGGACAAACGTCCAGGTGTCAGCGTTGCAACAGTGCGAACGACGCCCCTTGATTGTCCGTGACGACCGCCACTTTCCCGTACGACGTCTCGAAGGGCGGGACCTGCACCCGCCCGCCGAGCCGGTGCACAGCCCCCAGAACAGGCTCGATGTCCTCGACCCGGAAGTGCACGAGGAAATGCGGCGGCATCTCCACCGGGAAGACGTCGGAGACCGGCGCCCGCCCGAAGTCGGGAGCGGCCTCCGGTCCGAAGAGGGCGTCTGTGAAAAGTCCGCCGTAGAAAGTGTTCGCGGTTTCCGTGTCGCGGGCGTACAGCTCGGCCCAGCCGAAGGCGCCCGCCTTGTGCCGGGTGCCGAAACCGGGGTGCCGGGCCGCCTGCCACAGGCCGAAGACGGCACCTTCGGGGTCGGCGGCGAGGACGGCCGTGCCCAGTTCCCCCAAGGAAACCGGCGCCATGACGACCTGCCCGCCCGCGTCCCGGATGCGCCCGCTCAGCCGCACCACGTCCGGCGTCGCGAAGTACACCGTCCACACGGTCGGCATCCGCCCGTCCGCCTTGTGCGCGAGCCCCGCGACCGCCTCGCCGTCCTTGCGGGCCCACACGGAGCCGCCGTACGCCTCCTCGAAGGTCCACCCGAAGAGCTCACCGTAGAACCGCCTGCCCGCGGCGAGGTCCGGAAGCTGTGCGTCCACCCAGCAGGGGACGCCCTCTCCGTAGGTCTCTTCCTTCGCGGATGCCCTGTTTTCGGCCATACCGTCAAAGTAACGGCGCCGCACGCACCCCGCAGACCAGGCACACCACCCTCTGGACCCTCGTGCACCCCATTTGCAGTCGGCCGAATCGCGCTCCGATCACCCCTCGGTAAGCTGACGGCATGACAGGACAAGTGCGTACCGTCGACGGCCGCGTGGCCGGCCGGCGTGGGCAGGCGACCCGGCAGAAGCTGCTCGACTGCCTAAGCGAGATGCTCAGCTCCTCCCCCTACCGGGACGTCAAAGTCATCGATGTCGCCCGGAAGGCGGGGACTTCACCCGCGACCTTCTACCAGTACTTCCCGGACGTCGAAGGCGCCGTCCTGGAGATCGCCGAGCAAATGGCCACGGAGGGCGGTCAGTTGACCGAACTGCTCGCCGGCCGGTCATGGGTCGGCAAGGCGGGTTGGCAGACCTCCCAGGAACTCGTGGACGGTTTCCTGGAGTTCTGGCGCAGGAACGACGCGATCCTCAGGGTCGTCGACCTCGGAGCCGCCGAGGGAGACAAACGGTTCTACAAGATCCGGATGAAGATCCTGAACTCCGTGAACAACTCCCTCTCGGACGCGGTCGCCGAGTTGCAGTCCAAGGGCAAGGTGGACAAGGACGTGAACCCGGCGGCGGTCGCCGGTTCACTGGTCGCGATGCTCGCGGCCGTCGCCTCGCACCAGAAGGGTTTCCAGACGTGGGGCGTCAAGCAGGCTGAACTCAAGCCGAACCTGGCGCTGTTGGTCCACCTGGGCGTGACCGGCAGGAAGCCGACGAAGTAGGAGTTCCTGCTTCCCAGGCTCTGACTTCTCAGGTCCCAAGTCCTGTCTCGCGGGCGGTGGTTCACTCCGGTGGACCACCGCCTGCCCTGCATCCACGACGAGTTCAGCGCCGCACGACCCGGAACAGCCGGATCTCCCGCTCCACCCGCGCCTGATACGTCGCGTACGGCGGCCAGAAAGCCAGCGCCGTCTTCCACACCTCCGCCCGCTCCGCCCCCTCCAACAGCCGTGCGGTGACCGGGATCCCGGCACCCTTCCAGCTGATCTCGGCATCGGGATGGGCGAGGAGGTTGTGCGTCCAGGCGGGATGACCGGCACGGCCGAAGTTGGACCCGACCAGAACCCAGCCGCCCTCCTCCGGCATACAGGCGAGCGGACTGTGCCGCAGCTGCCCGCTCCGCGCACCGGTCGAGGTCAGCACCACCCCCGGCAGCATCTGGGCGCTCAGCAGCACCTTCCCGCGCGTGAGCCGGTGCACGGCCCGGTCCATGGCGGGGATGACATGCGGGGCGATACGCGCGAACGCCCGGGTCGACGACACCTTCTGCACCGCTCGCACACCGATCACACCGTCACCTCGCGGCTCTCGAAGAGGCGCGCGCCCTCGGCGGCGTACGCCCGCAGCCGGTGCACCGGCCCGAACAGCAGCTCGTCCCCTGCGGCACGCTTGAAGTAGAGATGGGCCTCGTGCTCCCAGGTGAACCCGATCCCGCCGTGCAGCTGGATCCCCTCGGCGGCGGCGGTCCTCAGCGCCTCCAACGCCTGGGCGAGCGCGAGCCCACCGACCCGCTCTCCCTGGCCGGTTGCCCAAGCGGCGTAATAGGCGGCCGACTTGGCGGCCTGCACCTGCACATACACATCGGCCAACCGGTGCTTCACCGCCTGGAACGACCCGATCGCCCGCCCGAACTGCTCACGCTGCTTGACGTGTTGGACGGTCCGCTCCAGAGCCCGGTCGGCGGCTCCCACGGCTTCCGCGGCGAGCACGGCGGCAGCCGTGTCACCGAGCGCGGAGAGCGCCCGCAGGACGTGCGGACTGTCGTCGGCGCCGAGCAACTCGGCCTCCACGTCTCGTAGTTCGAGCCGCGCCTGGGGCCGGGTCGCGTCAAGAGCGGTCTGCCGTACGCGCACGAGCCCGGCGGCATCCCCCGCGACGAGGAAGAGGAGAGTCCGCGACCGGGCGAAGCCCCCCGCATGGGCGGCGACGAGCAACAACTCCGCGCTGTGCCCGTCGAGAACCTGTGCGACCTGCCCGTACAACCGCCACCCGGAGTCCCCGGCCTGCCGGGCCTGCACCCCGCC